>JBNKHB010000005.1:0-23873 GCA_050290125.1 Robiginitalea sp. | reverse complement strand
TTGGGAAAGCGGATGCCGAACACTTCGCGCTCCAAGGCGGGATGCTTCAGGACGAATAACTTTCTGAAAACCGGCCCGAAACCCAGCCTGTGCAGCAGATGGATGGCCGCAAAGGACCAGTGGTGAACGCGTTCCGGATCAAAGAGGAAAAGCAGGGGACGCAGCAGGAATTTGTACATGAACGCCGGGAAGTTTCGGCAAAATTACGAACAACCCAAGTTCAATTCAAAGCTCCCGGCGGAAATCTCGACAAACGGTTATTCAGGTACCTCTGCGGAGGCTTCTTCCTGCAATGGGGTCATAGGGTCCCTGTATACCTCCCGGCAAAGTTCCGAATACCTTGCGTATTGCTCCTGGCTGAAGGTCCCCAGCAACAAGCGGTCATAGCGTGCGGCATTGGCCAGCATGGTCTCTTTTATCTCCCGGTATTTCCGCCCCAGCTCCTCCACCTGCTCCGTGGTCTCCTGGGGATGGCCCACCAACAGGCGCTGGGCCTCCTCCTGCAAGGGGCCATTCTCCTCATCCAGGGCGCGGGTCCACTGGCTGAGCTTGTCCTGTTGTCCCTGGGTGAGTTGAAATGCACGGATGATCAAATCGGTATCGCGTCCCCCCACGCCGAGCATGCAATCCTGTGCGGACAGCATCCCGGTAGTTAGCAATAAGAGGAGGTAAGGGATGTATTTTACTATCTTCATGCCATCTGAATTTCGCTCCGGCTCCTGGACTGTGATGCCGGAAGAGCTATGTAGTATTAACTCCCAAATCCGCTTAAAAGTATATGCGAGATGCCCTGATTGAACGATTCTTCAAGTATGTGCAGATAGACAGCCAGAGCGACCCGGAGAGCGCTGAAACCCCCAGCACCTCCAAACAATGGGAACTGGCCCGGCTTCTGGCAAAGGAACTGGAGGAGATCGGGTTGTCCGAGGTACGGATCGACGAAAATGCCTATGTTACCGCTACCCTGCCCTCCAATTGTGAACGGGACGTACCCGTGATCGGGTTCATTTCACACTTTGATACGAGTCCCGATTTTTCGGGGACCGGAGTACGACCCAGATTGGTAAGGGATTATGACGGGGGCACTATCGTGCTCAACAAGGAGGCAGGACTGGTCCTTTCACCGGAGGATTTCCCGGAATTAAACAATTATAAGGGGCAGACCCTGGTGGTAACCGACGGGAACACCCTGCTGGGGGCAGATGACAAGGCCGGGATCGCAGAGATCGTCACGGCCATGTCCTATTTGCTGGCGCACCCGGAACTCAGGCACGGGAAAGTCCGTATCGGCTTCACCCCGGATGAGGAGATCGGAAGGGGAGCCAAATTGTTTCCGGTGGAAAATTTCGGAGCCGATTGGGCGTATACGATGGACGGCAGCGGGATCGGGGAATTGCAATTCGAGAATTTCAATGCTGCGAAAGCCACCATCCGGGTTCAGGGGAAGAGCGTCCACCCGGGTTATGCCAAGGGTAAAATGATCAATGCAATCAGTGTACTCAATACCTTACTCGCCGTATTCCCGAAAGGTGAGGTACCGGAACGGACCTCCGGGAGGGACGGGTTTTATCACGTACATCGTATTGAGGGTAACGTGGAGACGGCCCGGGCAGAACTGATCATCCGTGACCACGACAGGGCCGCCTTTGAAGCGCGCAAGGAAAAGGTGCGGGTTTGGGTTAGCGGGGCGCAGCGGGATTCCGGGACGCACATTGAGCTGGAGATGGAAGACCAGTATTACAATATGCGGGAAAAGATCCAACCGGTTTACCCCATTGTCCGCGTGGCCGAAGAGGCGATGCACAGCCTGGGCATCGAGCCCGTCATCAAGCCCATTCGGGGAGGAACCGACGGCTCGCAACTGAGTTTCATGGGACTCCCCTGCCCCAATATCTTTGCGGGCGGCCACAATTTCCATGGAAAATACGAGTATGTCCCCGTGGAAAGCATGGAAAAGGCGGTAGCGGTAATCGTTAAAATTTGCGAACTTACTGCATTGAAACCCGCGGAATCATGGAAAAGACAAGCAGAATAGAAGCTTATTTTGAGAAGGAGTCCCCTTTCAGGGAAGGGCTGCGGCAGCTTCGGGAAATTGTCCTGCAAACTGAACTGAATGAGGACCTGAAATGGGGAGCTCCCGTATATACCCTGGGTGGAAAGAACGTTTTGGGCGTCCTGTCCTTTAAACAGCACTTCGGGTTGTGGTTCTTTAATGGGGTGTTCCTGTCGGACCCGCTGGGAGTGCTCGAAAATGCGCAGGAAGGCAAGACCAAGGCCATGAGGCACTGGAAATTCAGCGGGGCGGACCAAATAGATCCGAAAGCGGTGTTATCGTACGTACAGGAAGCGATCCGCAACGAACGCGAGGGCAAAAAACTGGCTCCGGAGAAGCCTCGAAAATTGCAGATCCCCGATGAATTGAAGTCCGCTTTTGATGAGGAGCCGAAACTAAAAGAACAATTCAATTCCCTGACAGCTTATAAGAAACGGGATTATGCGGAATACATCAGTACGGCCAAACAGGCTGCGACCAGGGAACGGCGACTGCGGAAAATCCTGCCGATGATCCGCCAGGGCATTGGCCTGAACGACCAGTACCGCAATTGCTGATGAACCGTGTTACCTCTTTCCTCAGATGATTCACACACAACCCCTCCAGTACAGCGACACCACAGGCACCTATGAAGGCACGGTAGCCTACCCGGCCGGCGATAACGGTTCCAGGCCGGTGGTACTTATTGCCCCTACCATCCGCGGACGTACGCCTTTTGAAATAGAAAAGGCAAGGGACCTTGCCCGTATGGGCTATATCGGTTTTGCAATCGACGTTTATGGCAAAAACAAGCAGGGCTTGCCGCCGGAGCAGGCAAGGGCACAGATGGATGCGTTGAATGCGGACCGCGGACAACTGCTGTCGCGCATGAACCTGGCCCTTTCACAGGCCCGGGATCTCAAAGGAGCGGATTCCTCGCGAATCGGGGCCATCGGCTATTGTTTTGGAGGCAAATGTGTGTTGGACCTAGCCCGATCGGGAGCAGACCTGGCAGGAGTGGTCAGTTTCCACGGCGTCTTGGATCCGCCCGGCCTGCACAAAGATATGCCGATAAAAAGCCGCGTTTTGGTCTTGCACGGTTGGGATGACCCGTTGGCCCCGCCTCAGGCGGTGCTTTCCCTTGCGGAAGAGCTTACCGTGAAGGGCGCCCGCTGGGAACTCGATGCCTACGGCCATACCGGGCATGCATTCACCAATCCTCAGGCCGACAGCCCCGAGAAGGGCCTGTTCTACAGCGAGCACGCCGATCGGCAATCCTGGCAACGGATGGAAGGGTTTCTGGCCGAGGTGTTCACCCTATGATTTCAACGCCCAGCCGTTATGGTACTCCGCCCGGCCCATCTCATTTGCCTGCGGATCCGCGAATTGCCCGCGGGATTTATCCCAATCCAACTTACGTCCTGATTTAAAGGCAATATTTCCCATATGGGAGACCCTTGCCGCGTGGTACCCCACTTCAATCGGCGCCCTTAGGATTCCGGCGTCCCGGTTTCGGACCGCCTCCAGGAAATTGGCCGTATGCAGGTCCAGTCCATTGCCTTCCGCAGTTTGCAGGGGTACCGCTTCCATTTTGGGCTGGTCGTTCAGCTGCCGCCAGCTCTCGTGTTCCAATTCCGGGATCACTTCCCATCCGCCCCGGTCCAGGACCAGGGTCCCGTTGTTGCCGACGTAGGCAATTCCGTGGTTTCGCCCGTAATTCCCCCCGTCAATTCCGGTGGCGTGCTCCCAGAGGAGGTTGAAGCCGTCAAACTCGTATACCGTCTGCAATGTATCCGGCGTCTCGGAAGCATCATCCGCATAGGCGAATTTACCCCCGGAAGCCATTACCGAATTCGGTTCCGTGGCCTGCATCCCATAGAGGGCATAGTCGATCAGATGGACGCCCCAATCCGTCATCAGCCCGCCGGCATAATCCCAGAACCAGCGGAAATTGAAGTGGAAGCGGTTGGGATTAAACGGCCTCCTCGGAGCCGGGCCCAGCCACATATCGTAATCCACCCCTTCCGGGGCCGCGCTGTCCGGTACCACGGGTACAGGGGTCATCCACCCCTGATACGCCCAGGCCTTCACCAGCCGTATCGGGCCGAGGGCACCTGAATTCAGAAAGTCGATCGCATCCACAAAATGAGGTTGGCTGCGCTGCCATTGACCGATTTGCACCATCCGGTCGCTACTGCGAACGGCCGACAACATATGGTCGCATTCCTGAATGGAATTGGCTATGGGTTTCTCGCAATACACGTCTTTCCCGGCAGACAACGCGTCGGTCAGCTGCAGGCAATGCCAGTGGTCCGGGGTGCCAATGATCACTGCATCGATATCGCTGCGATCCAACAGCGCGCGATAGTCCCCGTATAATTCGGGTTTCTTGAGGCCGGCATCGGCAAGCTCCGCCTGCCGCCGGTCCAGGACACGCCGGTCCACATCGCATAAGGCAACCACTTCGGTGTCCGCATGCCTGAGAAAAGAGGAGAGATCGGAAAACCCCATCCCGTTACAACCGATCAGGCCCAGGCGGACCCGGTCATTCGCCCCGATGATCCCTGCGGGACGTGCCCAAAGGCCGGATGGCGTGAGTACGGATGCGGAAGCGCCTAAGGCACTTGTCTTGAGAAATTTGCGTCTGGATTTCATATCGTTGGGTATTGAGCAGCAGGTAAGATAATCAATTATAGGACGCACCAAAAAAGAAAACGCCGGGGAATTCCCGGCGCCTTCTTTGGTATGCAAGAGGTTCTTACGATTCCTTGGAGGTGTTGGCCTTTTTGCTCATTTCCATGGAAATGGCGGAGCGGTCGAATTTAAGCCGTCCGGCCATGGTTTCCAGGATGCATGAAAAGTCCTTTTCGTTAAGGTCCACCACCTTGCCGTACAGGCCGCTCTTCGTAACGACCTTGTCGCCCTTTTTCAGGGCCTGGGCAAACTTCTTCTCGTCTTTCTGCCTTTTGATCTGCGGTCGGATCATAAAAAAATATGCGATCGCAAAGATCAGAATCATCGGCAGAAACTGACCGATTCCTTCCATTTTAAACTAGGTTTGGGATAGTGAGTTACTTAACCGGGCCCATGGCGGTACCGCCGCTTCTCGGATTTACGAAAGCTTTGATGCGCAGCATTTCCTGACCGCTGGCCGTGTTGGCGCGAACGGTAACCGTTTTGGTGACCTGGCCGCTGCCTGAGCCGTTGAACTTAACCAGGATCTCTCCGGTCCCGCCTGGCGCGATCGGCTCGTTGATCGGCGCTTCCGGCACGGTGCATCCGCAGCTGGCGCTGGTACTGGTTATGATCAGCGGGGCATTCCCGGTATTGGTAAAGGTAAATGTAGTTTCCTGAGCTGCATTTTGCTCGATCGTCCCGAAGTCGTGCTCCATGGCTGCAAAGGTCATTACCGGCACATTCTTGGAAGCTTCGTCGCGCTCTGCGGCTACTTCCATGTTGTCGGAATTGATCTTTTCAGAGGCTTTCTCCTTGCAGGAACCCAGCACGGCAAGGGCTAATACGCTCATTAAAACAGTTGTTTTTTTCATGATGACGCTTTTTCATTCATTTGCGCAAAAGTACGCAATATTTAATTACAACAGACCCCGGCCCGTTTTTTTAAGACGGTTGGAGGCCTTGTATTCACGGATCAATTTGTCCAGAATGCCATTGATGAAGATGCTGCTTTTAGGAGTGGAATACTCCTTGGCGATCTCCAGGTATTCATTGATGGTGACGCGTTCCGGGATAGAGGGAAAATACAGGAGTTCGGCGATCCCCATTTTCAGCAGGATCGCATCCACGTCGGCGATGCGCTCCTTGTCCCAGTTCGGCGTCTTGCCTTCGATCTCCTTTTCCAGTTCCGCGTTCTTCAACAGTGTTTTGCGCAGCAACTCCATGGCAAATTCCAGGTCCTCCCCATTCTTTAATAATTCGGGCAGCACATAGCCTTCGGGCGCATTCTCGCGCATCTTGGAGAACCGTTTTACGATAAAGGTATTGATCAACGGGATATCGTCCACCCAGGTGATCCCTTCGTCTTCCAGGAAGTCGTACACTTTTTCGTTAGGCGCTATGATCTCCCGGAAGACCGTAAGGACAAACTCCCGGTCACCTTCCCAACTGGCGGGCTTGTCCGCATACTCCAGGTATTCCGGACTCTCCAGGATTTGTTTGTAGAGGATCTTGACGTACTCTTCGTTCAGGTACCATTGCTTGAGTTTGCGCTTGCCAAGCGCCTCCCCCAGTTGCTTGTTGGCGGATAATTTCACCAACAGGGCATTCTCACTCAAACGTCGGGGGCCGGGCCGGTCCCCTGCGGTTGCCTTCAGGTATTTGTGCTCGCTTTTTTCCTGGCGGCTCATTGACATCGCATGGATCTCCCTGAACAGACCCAGTATCAGCAAGTACAGGGTGTAGGTCTGAGCGATGCTTTTCTGGAGGAATTTCTCCTGTTTCTCAAGGGATTCTTCCCGGGCCAGGGTAAGGGCATAAATGCCCTGCATGACCTTTACCCGGATTTGCCTTCTTGTGAGCATGTAAAGAACTTAACAGCTATGACAGGCGCAAAAATAGGCATTGCACCCGAATATCGGCGGCAGGCACCCACATCTTATCAAAATGATAACATCCCTATCCGACCCAATCTCCTATATTTGTCAGCACATTGCTCCGCAGCCTGCGGCTCGGGGACACCCAATGACCTATGAAAGAGCTCAGGCACCTCAACAAATACTTCCGGAAATATTGGGTTAAACTCTTCCTGGGCGTCATTATCACCATCATTGCCCGCGTCTTCCAACTGGTCATGCCTTCCTATGTCAAGAACATCGTAGAGGTGGTAGAACAGTTCTCCGCCGGCACTATTGCCATTGGGGCGGCCCGGGAGCAACTGCTGGAGTATATCGCCATCATCGTAGGCGCTGCGCTGCTTTCCGGATTTTTTACCTTTCTGATGCGGCAGACCATCATCAACGTGTCCCGTTATATCGAATACGACCTGAAAAACGAGGTTTTTGACCATTACCAGCGCCTGAGCCTGAGCTTTTACAAGAGCAACCGAACCGGCGACCTGATGAACCGGATCAGCGAGGACGTGAGCCAGGTGCGAATGTATGCCGGGCCGGCCATCATGTACGGCATCCAGACCCTTACCCTGTTCGCCTGCCTGATCCCGCTGATGTTCATCAAAGCGCCGACCATTTCGTTTTACGCCTTGTTGCCGCTGCCGGTGCTTTCCGTGCTCATTTACTGGATCAGCCGGGTAATCCACAAACGTTCCACCCGCGTTCAGGCGTTTTTGTCCACCCTGTCCACCTTTGCCCAGGAATCCTTTTCAGGGATCTCCGTGATCAAGGCCTACGCCCTGGAGCCCAGGGTAAACCGGGAAGCCAGGGAACTGGCATTGGAAGGCAAGGATAAAAGCATGGACCTGGCCAAGGTGAATGCCTGGTTCTTTCCCCTGATGATCCTCCTGATCGGGGTTAGTAACATCTTTGTGATCTATGTTGGCGGGGTGCAGTACTTTCGGGGGGAGATCCAGACGCTGGGCACCATCCTGGAGTTCATTATCTATGTAAACATGCTTACCTGGCCGGTAGCCATCGTGGGCTGGCTTACCTCGATCGTTCAACGGGCCGAAGCATCGCAAAAACGGATCAACGAATTCCTGCAACTGGAGCCTGAGATCCAAAGCCCGCCTGATGCCAAAGAACCGGAAATCCGGGGCCGGATTGAATTCGACAAGGTGAGCTTTACCTATCCGGATACCGGGATTACGGCGCTGAAAGACGTATCCTTTACGGTGAATCCGGGGGAAACGCTGACCATCCTCGGAAAAACGGGATCGGGCAAGTCCACCGTGCTGGACCTTATTGCCCGGCTCTACGACGTGAGTTCGGGTGAAATCCGCATTGACGGAATCCCTTTAACGGAAATGGACCTGGAGACCTTAAGGGGTGCCATCGGAGCGGTCCCCCAGGATGCCTTTCTTTTTTCGGATACCATTGAGAACAATATCCGCTTTGGGAAAGCCGGGGCAAGCGCGGAACAAATCCGGGGCGCCGCGACTCAGGCGGTTGTCCACGATAATATCGCAGGTTTCGCCAAGGAATACCAGACGGTGTTGGGCGAACGCGGCATCACCCTTAGCGGGGGGCAGAAACAACGGATCTCCATAGCCCGGGCCCTGATCAAGGACCCGGTTATCTACTTATTCGACGACTGCCTTTCCGCGGTTGATACGGAAACCGAAGAGGCTATCCTGGCCAATCTCAAACGGGCTTCAAAGGACCGTACCACCCTCATTGTAAGCCATCGCGTGTCCTCCGCAATCAATGCGAACAAGATCGTTGTGCTGGAGGACGGGCACATCTTACAGATGGGTACGCACGATCAATTATTGGCGCAGGACGGCTACTACAAAGAGCTATATATCAACCAGCTATCCGGTAAAGAAAACTAGAAAAATGTTGCCGTTTTAGCATTTTTTTCACATTTTAGGGGCCTTACTAACCACAAACTTGAAAAGGCACCGATGAATGAGAAAGAATTACTGGACCAGGAAGAAATCAATTCCAAAGTTCTGAGAGCCGGCCGCCGGACCTATTTCTTCGATGTTCGAAGCACCCGCGCAGGGGATTATTATCTGACCATTACCGAGAGCAAAAAATTTACCCACGAAGACGGCTCCTTCCACTACAAGAAACACAAAATCTACCTGTACAAGGAGGATTTTGAAGCTTTCCAGGGAATCCTGGGTGAGATGACCGGATTTATCATTGACGAGAAAGGCGAGGAAGTAATCTCAGAACGGCACCAACCGGATTTTAAAAAGGCCGAAACCCCGTCTCAGAACGGATCGGCAGGGGAACACTCCAATTTTGTGGACCTGGATTTCGAAGACATCTGAAACATCTACCAACATTGAAAAAGGCCCGTTCACGGGCCTTTTTTATGTCTTCCCGGCAGATTTCCTTCCCTTGCTTTGTTGCCCTTGGGCCTACTGTTTATCTTTGATCCCTACCGGCGCCGCCATTCGATTTATGCGCGCGTCAAGCGCTACAAACCTATATTTATGAGATCATTCGCACGCTTGCTCCTGTGCCTTCTGGTCGGACTTAGCACAGTATCCGCACAGGAAGTCCCGGGCCTGGAATACTACTTGCCGTCCCAATACACGTATAACCCGGATATCCCTACCCCTGAATCCGTGATCGGCCACCAGGTGGGAGAATGGCATGTGACCCATGACAAACTGGTCCAGTACATGCAGGCGTTAGCGGCTTCCAGTGACCGAATTAGCCTGGAAGATCGTGGCAGCACCTTTGAAGGGCGCCCGCTTTTGCTGCTGACCGTAACGGCACCGGAAAACCATGCGAGGATCCAGGAGATTCGCGCGCAGCATCTGGCCCTATCGCAAAGCGGCTCGGCCTCGCTTCCTCTGGAAGACATGCCGGCGGTGGTGTACCAGGGCTTCTCCATTCACGGGAATGAACCCAGCGGTGCCAATGCGGGGCTCGCCTATGCCTACTTCCTGGCGGCCGCCCAGGGACCGGAGATGGAACAAATGCTGAAGGATCTGGTGATCTTGATGGATCCCAGCTTTAACCCGGATGGCCTGCAACGATTTGCCTACTGGGCCAATACGAACCGCAGCATCCACCTAAATCCGGATAAAAACGAGCGTGAATATCACGAGGTGTGGCCCGGAGGCCGTACCAACCACTACTGGTTTGATATGAACCGCGACTGGCTGCCGGTCCAGTTGCCGGAAAGCCGCGCCCGTATCCGCACCTTTCACCAATGGCGGCCCAATATCCTCACAGACCATCATGAAATGGGCACGGACGCCACTTTCTTCTTCCAGCCAGGGGAACCCTCCCGCGTCCACCCGCTCACCCCTTCGCGGAACCAGGAACTCACCGCGGAGATCGGTACCTATCACGCCAGGGCCCTGGACCGCATTGGCTCCTTGTATTATTCGGAAGAGGGATATGACGACTATTACTACGGCAAGGGTTCTACTTTCCCGGACGTGAACGGCTGTATCGGCATCCTGTTCGAACAAGCCAGTTCCCGGGGGCATATCCAGGAAAGCGAAAACGGGGTGCTCACCTTCCCCTTCACCATCCGCAATCAATTCGTTACCGCCGTCTCTACCATAGAAGCCGCAAAGAACCTGCGCAGCGAATTGCTCTCTTATCAGCGCGACTATTATGCCGGCATGCGGCAGGAGCGCCAAAATTTCAGGGGCTATGTGTTCGGGGATTCAAAGGATGCCTATAAGGCATGGCACCTCGCGGAAATGCTTCGGCGGCACAATATTGAGGTGCGACCCCTTTCCGGGGAACAGCGCATAGCAGGCACGACCTATACCGAAGGGCATAGCTACGCAGTGCCCCTGGCGCAGGAGAATCCGCGATTGATCCGGGCTATTTTCGAAAAGCGCACGCAGTTTGCGGACAGCTTGTTTTACGATGTATCCGCCTGGACCGTGCCCCTGGCTTTTAACGTGGATTACGCCGAGGTGAACAGCCTGCCACAGGCCGCAGAGCAAACTGAACTGGAGCCTCCTGTAGGCCGCGTTACGGGCCGGAGTTCCTATGCCTATTTGTTTGAGTGGCATGAATACTATGCTCCGAAGTTGTTGAATGCTCTTTTGGAAAAAGGCCTCCGGGCCAAGGTGGCCCGGGAACCCTTTGAACTGGAGGGGCGTCGCTATGACTATGGGACCATTATGATCCCGGTGCAGGGGCAGGAAATATCACCAGAGGGGATCCATGACTTGTTGATGGAGGTTGTCCCTTCCACCGGCATAACGGTCTATAGCACGGGCACCGGAGTGGCCCGGGGGATCGACCTGGGCAGCCGCGAATTTGATCCGGTGGAGGCGCCTAAGGTGGCGATGGTCGTGGGCCGGGGCGTCCGGTCCTACGATGCCGGGGAGATATGGCACCTCTTTGATACGCGCTACGGGATGAAGATCACCAAGATCGACCGGGACTACCTGGATCAAACCGACCTGAGCGACTACACCGATATCATCATCCCCAGTGCGGCCTCCAGCACCTTCTCCGACACGGCCACCGAGAATCTCAGGACCTGGGTAAAAGCCGGCGGCACCCTCATTGGGTATCGAAGTACTGCAAATTGGCTGGATTCCAAGGATTTTCTGGAACTTGATTTCCGGAAAGACAGCACCCTGAAAGCTTCCGATATCCGATTTGACCAGAAAGCAGATTTCCAGGGCGCCCAGGTTACCGGCGGTGCCATTTTCCAGGCGCGACTGGATCGCTCCCATCCCGTGGGCTGGGGATATAAGAACGACCTGTTGAGCCTGTTCCGCAATACGAATATCTACCTGGAGCCGGAAAAAAACAGCTACGACAACCCGATCCGGTATACGGAATCCCCGTTGCAGAGCGGCTATATCTCGGAGGAAAACGCCCGGCTGATCAGCGGCAGCGTGCCGTTCAAGGCTGCCCGGATGGGGAAAGGCCGCGTGATCCTTTTTACGGACAACACCAATTTCAGGGCTTTCTGGTACGGCACGAACAAATTACTGATGAACGCCATCTTTTTCGGGCACATCATGTAACGAATCTTGCACGGGCCGCAACTTCACATAAAGGAAATTATGCACAAGGATTCCGGCGGCCACCCCCAGGGCATTTGCCGGCCCTGCAGCGATCCAGCACCCTAAAACCAGCAGGGCAAGGTAGATCGGAAAGACCAGCATACCGTACAGGAAGCGAAAGGTATCCGTGAATTCCGGTTCCCAGATCTTTGGACGCACCGCCCACTGCCAGGGCAGCCAGACCGGTAAATTGACCAGGCGGAATACGCCGTCCCACAACCGGAAGAGACCCGAAGACGCAGGGCGGGATTTCGGGAGTATCCCGCTACCGCCTAAATAGCGGTTAATAGGACCCGGGTCCGTGTAATCCGGCCGCAAGCGGTCCAGCTCCGCAATCCTCCGCTCATAATCCGTTTCCGGTGGGATATGGGTGGTCAGCCCGGTGAGTGATTGGAATACGTGTTCTTTCATGGACGCAGCGGCGTCCCTGGAGTTTCGGCCGCCCGATAAAGACGAGGCCGGGACAGGTTTTCCGAAGCGGAATGCTACCCGGTCGGGGAATCCGCCCAAACCCTGATAATTGATCCCCACAGGCAACAACTGCAAATCGGTTTGAGGAAAGGACGCCAGCGTGTGCAGGACGATCCTGGTAAATCCCTTGCTCAGCGGCCTTACCTGCCTACGTAAATTGTGATTGGCCTCCGGGAAAAGCAGGAGGTGCTCACCTTGCGAAAGCAGCCGGGCACAACGGTCGAAAACCACCTGATTCCTATGTAGCGTATTCCGGCCGTCCCGAAGCCGATAAATAGGGATCATCCGAAGCGCATCGAAAACCGACAGCAGGAATCCGCCCTTAAAAACATCCGAACGGGTGAGGAAGTACGGCCGTTTACCCCGGGAATAGGCCGCTACCAACAGGGGATCCAGCAAGGCATTCTGGTGGTTCGGCAACAACATTACCGGTTTGTCCTGTGGAATATGCTCCATGCCTTCCATCCGCACCCGCTGGTAGTAACAATAGAAGCCGGCCCGGATGAGCGGCTTCAGCAAGTAGTAAAACAGTTTTTTCAAACCGATTGTTTTTTCCTGGCCGGCAAACCCCAGATACCGGCGATCAAAAGCCCCGAAACCAGATGCCAGATCCCCCAGAAAGCCGCGACCAGCGCCATTCCTCCAAGGCCGTCGAAGAAGGTAAATATAAGTAAAAGCCCCAGGCCCGAATTCTGGATCCCGGTCTCCAGGGTAAGTGTCTTTCGGTCTTCCGGAGGAAGGCGCATCAGCTTGCCAGCCGAGTATCCGGTGAAGAGTGCCAGAAAATTATGCAGCAACACAATGCCGAAAACCAGGCCCACGTAGTCCGCAAAAACGTCCCGATCCCGCCAAAGGGCAAGGCACACCAGAGCGATGAAAAACAGCAGGGAAGCCGTCTTAAAATGTCGGGCGAGCCGGGCGGCCAGTCGCGGCCTCCATTTGCCGACAGCCATGCCCGCCACCAGCGGAATGGCCAGGAGCAAGGCCACCAGCCGTACCATTTCCCAGAGACTGATATGCACGGCCCTGAGGATTTCCGAGCTGGGTTCGTAGAAACCGCCCCAGAGTTGGAGGTTCAGCGGGGTCAGCACCACTGCTGCAAGGGTGGCGAAGGCGGTAAGGCTTACTGAAAGCGCCGTATTTCCCCCTGCCATATGCGTCATGAAATTGGATACGTTCCCTCCCGGGCAGGCCGCTACAAGGATCATTCCCAGCGCAAAACTGGGTAATGGCTCCAGCCAGAGAACCAGCAAAAATGTGAGGAAAGGCAGCAACAGGAACTGGCAGCACACCCCGGTAACCACAGCCCGCGGCGCCGCCCATAACCGTCTGAAATCCGATGTACGTATCTCCAGGGCAATGCCGAACATGACCAGTGCCAAAGCGGCATTCAGCAGCCAAAGGCTGCGAGTGTCAAAGCGGATCCGAAGCTGATCGATCAGCTGGCCGGCCAATTCGGGATCAACGGACAATTTTAAGTTTTTGGATGATCTCCAGGGGAATATTCCCGGAGTAGGCGCCATAAGCATCTGCCAGCAATCCCTTGTGGCCGTCCGAAGTCTCTATGGCATAGAGGATGCTGTTATCCGCAGGATTCGTAAAGCCTTCGAACCGATAAAAATGCACTACGGACAGCTCAGCGGCCGGGTACACGCAGGCCTTGCTTTTGTTTTCCAGGCCGTCCTCGCAAAAGTTCAGGTTTTCCGAGAACCCCTGTCGCTGCAGGTCAGATATCGCTTCCGAGAGTGAGCTATAGCTGTGTTCGATCTCCACGTCCTTTGGTTTTTGGGTAGTACCGAGAAGATACGAAGAGTTCAGAGATTCCCCAAGGAATTGGTACCTTTAGGGTCCTTAATTCAAAATCCGAAATCATGGCGAATACGCCGAGCAATATGCTCCCATTAGGCACCCAGGCTCCCGATTTTACGCTTCCGGACACCGTAAGCGGTGAAATCCTCAGCCTGTCGGCCATTAAAGGAGATAAGGGTACCGTGGTGATGTTCATCTGCAACCATTGCCCGTTCGTGAAACATGTGAATTCGGAGATCGTAAGACTGGCCAGGACCTATCAGGACCAGGGCATTACTTTCATTGCCATTTCCAGCAACGACGTTGCCAATTACCCGGACGACAGCCCGGAGAAAATGAAAGCCACGGCGCAGGAGGAAGGATACACATTCCCCTATCTGTATGACGAAACCCAGGAAGTGGCCAGGGCGTATGACGCGGCCTGCACCCCGGATTTCTATCTTTTTGACGCCGGGCTGGAACTGGTCTACCGCGGGCAGTTGGACGACTCCAGGCCAGGTAACGGCATCCCGGTAAGCGGGAAGGATCTGGAAGCTGCGCTCCGGGCGGTGCATAGCGGCATGGAAGTGTCAAGCGATCAAAAGCCAAGTATCGGCTGTAACATCAAATGGAAAGCGGCATAAACGCAGGCCCCGGATGCCATGGCCTCTGAACTTCTACGCCTGAAACCTGTACGTTCCGGAGATGTTAGCCGCTGGATCAGTATCGGCTCGCGAGCCTACGCCGATCATTACACACACCTCTGGCCGAATGGGGACCCCCGGCCGTATACCTCGAGGAATTTTACACCTGAAACAGTAGCGACGGACTTTTCGAACGAACGCTTTGTTCACTGGGTGATACAGATAGGTCCGGAGGATGCCGGTATTTGCAAAGTGGACCTCCTGCGCAATCACCCGGAATTCCATCCTGGCGGTGCAATACATCTGGAAAAACTATACTTAAAAAAAGAATTCACGGGCAGGGGATACGGCTCCGACGTCCTGGAACTGCTGTATGCCTACTGCAGGCAAAACAACAAGATTGCGGTCTGGTTGGATACGATGAAAGAAGGCCCCGCGCTGCAATTCTACCTAAAGAACGGGTTTAGGATCCTGGGGGAAACCGCCATCCCCTACCCGGAAGTACTGCCGGGTGCCGGGGCCATGTGGATCCTGGGGCGCGAATTGTGAGTTACCAGCCCTGCCTTTCGATCAGTCGCTCAATGTGGGCCAGGTGGTGATTCCCGTGCCAGGCGTAGCGCCCGACATTCTCGGCAAGCGTGCTGGCCTGCCCCGTTTCCGGGTGGACAAAGGTCCTGTCCAACTGTTCCCGGTCCAGACCCCGCAACAGGTATACCAACTTTCTGTGAACGGCATCCAGATGGTCCAGGGACAGTTCGATCGGGGCCTCGCGGGAATCAAATAAATCCGCCCAGGCCTTTTCGTCATACGCCTTGATGGTTGGGGTATCCTCGGTTAAGCCCCATTTAAACCGGACATAGCTGTTGTGGTGGCTATCCGACATATGGTGGATCACCTGGCGAACCGTCCAGCCATCCGGCCGGTAGGGGTGGTCCAGGCGAGTATCGTCCAGCTTGCCGACCAGGTCCCTGAGTTTTACCGGCAGGGCCTCCAATTCGGCTATCCAGTCCATAAGCTGGGAATCGCTGATCTGCGGGGGCGGCACAAAGTGCCCGATGGGGTAACGGAGTGCTTCGAGTTCGTAATTTTCCATAGTGAAATAAAGCTAGCGTTATCGACCGTAATGCATGTAAATTTAATAGAACTTTAACCCGTTTCCAATGGACGAAGTCATTTAATCTAGTACTTTTATAGGATACTATTTTACAAACCTAAAAACAAACAATATGGCGACACTTCGACTGGGGGATACCGCTCCGGATTTTACCGCGGAAACCTCCATGGGAACACTGAACTTTTACGACTACCTGGGCGACGGTTGGGGCATCCTTTTTTCCCACCCTGCCGATTTTACGCCGGTTTGTACTACGGAATTGGGAACGGCTGCTAAATTCAAGGATGAATTCGACAAACGGAACGTAAAAATGATGGCGCTCAGCGTGGACGGCGCGGCCTCCCACAACGAGTGGATCAAGGATATCAACGAGACACAGCAGACCACCGTGAACTTTCCGATCGTCGCGGACGAGGACCGGAAGGTATCCGATCTGTACGACATGATCCACCCGAACGCAAACGATACCCTCACGGTACGCTCCGTTTACATCATCGGACCCGACAAGAAAATAAAACTGATCCTTACCTACCCGGCTTCCACCGGAAGGAATTTCTACGAATTACTGCGCGTAGTGGATTCCCTGCAACTAACCGCCTATCACAAAGTTGCCACCCCGGCCAACTGGGAGCACGGCCAGGATGTGGTGGTCAGCCCGTCCATTCCCACCGAGGAGGCAAAGGGGATCTTTACGAAAGGGGTGAAGGAGATCAAACCGTACCTGCGCCTTACACCGGATCCGACGGCCTGATCCGAGGGCTTTACGGTTCATAAACGCGCAGACCGCGCAACCCTTAAAAAAGAATGCATCTCATTAAAGGACCCCAAGCCCCGTGAGATGCATTTATTCTTTTACCTGTTCATCGGCCTGCTGGCCGTGAACGCGCTCCTGTTATTGCTGAGCCACCCCGACCTGCGGCGCAGGATCAGCGAATACCTACCAGCTCTACGTCAAAAAGCAAGGGAGCGTCGGGAGGAATTACCCCGCCGGCTCCCCGGGATCCGTATGCAAGATCCGGAGGAATGATCAGGCGGGCCTTGTCGCCCACCGCAAGCAATTGGATGCCTTCGTCCCAACCGGGGATCACCTGGCCTTCGCCCAGTAAAAATTCAATAGGTTCTCCGCGCTGCACGGAACTGTCAAAAAGGGTGCCGTCCATCAGCGCGCCCTCATAATGTACCGCGACGCGGTCTCCGCGATTCGGTTTGGGGCCTTTCCCGGATTCCAGGATCTTATAACGCAAGCCGCTGGCGGTGCGATCAAAACCTTCAGCCTGCTTATCCAGAGCCGCTTCGCTCGCTGCTTTAGCCTTCTCCCGACGACTGGCGCCTTCGTTCTTAAACTGCTCAAATGCGGCAACGGCGTCCCATCCGGAGGCAGCCTCCCCAACCCTCAGGATTTCGATGGATTCGATATGGTCGCCCTGTTCGATAGCGTCCACCACTTCCTGTCCGTGGGAAACCTTACCGAAGACGGTGTGCTTGCCATCCAGCCAGGGCGTGGGTGCATGGGTGATGAAGAACTGACTTCCATTGGTTCCCGGACCGGCATTGGCCATAGAGAGGATTCCCGGTTCATTGTGCTTTAACTCAGGATGGAATTCGTCGTCGAATTTATATCCCGGATCCCCGGTTCCCGTTCCGGATGGGCATCCCCCCTGTATCATAAAATCGGGGATGACCCGGTGGAAGGTCAGACCGTCGTAGTACGGCTTACCCGATTCGGTTACCCGGTTGGGTTGCTTCCCTTCGGCCAGGCCCACGAAGTTGCCCACCGTGCCGGGGGTTTGCTGATAGGTAAGTTCAATAAGGATCTCTCCCTTGCTCGTATTGAATTTGGCATAGATACCGTCTTCCATGTCGCTTGCGTTTTAGGCGGCAAAGATAACGATTCCAAGCGGTTTGTCCCTAGCGATCCCCGGTTGATTCCCGGCCTGCAACCCCGTAGGTATCCACCAGGTAAATCAGGGATGCCATGGTGGCCGCCCCTAATTCCAATTCGCGCTTGTTGATGGCATCAAAGGTATCGTTCTCGGCGTGGTGATAATCAAAGTAACGCTGGGAATCCGGACGCAGGCCGGCCAATACCGGCCCCTGGGGCTTGAGCGGATTGATGTCGGCCCCGCCACCGCCCTTGGCGAAATAGTGGATCAGATAGGGTTCGAACAGTGGCTTCCAACCGAGGAATTGCTCAAAGGCCGCCTCCGAACAGTCGAACGAAAAGCCTCGGGGGGTAAAGCCTCCCGCATCGCTCTCCAGGGCAAAAAGGTGGCGCTGGCCGCTGTCCCTTGCAACGGCCGCATATTCGTTCCCGCCGCGAAGGCCGTTTTCCTCGTTCATAAAGAGCACCACCCGGATGGTCCGCTTAGGGCGGTATCCGGTCTCCTTAAACAGGCGCAGCACTTCCATGCTCTGGACGCAGCCGGCCCCGTCGTCGTGAGATCCGTCCCCCAGATCCCATGAATCCAGGTGGCCGCCGACCAGGATTACCTCATCGGGGAACTCGCTGCCCCGGATCTCTCCAAGTACGTTATAAGACTGTACATCCGGCAATTGGCGGCAGTTCTGCCGGAAAAAGAACTTGATGCCCGGGTTGAGCTTTAAGGTGGTGCTCAGAAGCTCAGCACCGTTGGTGCTGATGGCCGCCGCCGGGATGCGCTGCTCCGCCGGCAATTCTCCGTAACTCATGGATCCGGTATGCGGCAAATCGTCCAGGCGCAGGTTCATGGACCGCACGATCACGCCTACGGCGCCATATTTGGCAGCCTCCTCGGCCCCGGAATACCGCTGGTCCACACAGCCGGAGTACGCTTCGAAGGTGTGGATCAGGGTAGGATCCATGGGGCGGTTGTAAAAGACGATCTTGCCCTCCACGGCCTCCCGGCCCAGGCGCGCCAGGTCGCCTATCCCCTGTACTTCCACCACCTCTGCCTTCAGGCCTCCCCCAGGCGTGGCTACCGAACCGCCCAGGGCGCAAACGGGCACATTGTTCGTGTTGCCGGGTTCGCTCTCGATATAGGCGAACTCAGGGGTTCCCCGGGTCCATTTGGGTACCATAACGGGTTGCAACCAAACCCGGTCCAGCCCCAACTCCTCCAACGCTTCTTTGGTATAGTCCACGGCCTGCTGGGCCTGCACGGATCCGGACAGCCTCCCCCCGATCTGGTTGGACAGGTGCGCCAGCCATTCATAGGCCTTGCCGTCGGTCAATGATTTTTTGTAGAACCCGGCCAGCATGGCCGTGTCGTCCTGTTGGGCAGGGACCGGTGCCGCTACCAGGAGTGCCCCGCAAAGGAGGGCCATCCGGCGGAATTTGCGGTAGTTTTCTCGTAACTTCTTCATAGCAACTATTTATCCGGCTGGTTTTCCTTCTTTCTCGAGTTGCCGGCGATACTCGTCCAGGTGTGATTTGATCTCGTCGGAAAGTGCGGGCTCCTTGATATCCTTGTACTTTTTTAAGCTTTCCAGGAGGATGGAGGCGACGATCAGCCGGGCTGCCGGTTTACTGTCGGAAGGGATCACATACCAGGGCGCATTCGGGCGGGTGGTCCGCCGTATGGCGTCCTGGTAGCACTCCTGATACTGATCCCACAGCAGGCGTTCGTCCAGGTCCCCCGGCGAGAATTTCCAGTTCTTCTCCCGCAACTGCAGCCTCCGCAGCAAGCGCTTGCGCTGTTCCTCCTTAGAGATGTTCAGGAAAAATTTAAAAATCAGGGTGCCGTTCTCCGCAAGGGTCTTCTCGAAGGCGTTGATCTGTTCAAAACGGCGGTCCCAAAAGGCCTGGTCTATATCGTCTAAGGAATGGACGTCTGGCAGGAATTCTCCCAGGATATACTCCGGGTGCACGCGGGTTACCAGCACGTTTTCATAATGGGTCCGGTTGAATACGCCGAACTTGCCACGGGCCGGCAACGCGATATAGTGGCGCCACAGATAGTCGTGCCGCCGCTCGATCTCGGTCGGAACCTTAAAACTATGCACCACTACCCCACTGGCGTTGAAATCCTTGAAAACTTCGCGGATCAAACTGTCCTTCCCGGCAGAATCCATACCCTGCAAGCAGATCAGTACGGCATACTTATTATGGGCGTACATCGTATTCTGGAATTTACCCAGCCTTTTGCGAACGTGCTCCAGTTGTTTTTTTAAGGCTTTATCCCCGGCGCCGAAGTTCTCAAGGGTAGGCAATTGGCTGAGGGTAACGGTTGGGAAGACGCGGTAATCGGCGGCGGAAACTTTCTTCATGCAGGAAAGATAGGACAAATGCAGGGCAGAGGCAATTCCTCCTTGAAAAAGTACCGTTTACCGGGACAAGCCTCCGAAAATCCCGATAAACAGGTCGGTAAACGAATAAATCCACCCGCCTGGAACCCGGTTCCGTATCTTTGGTAGTCCCAAATCTAGTCTCCGTGTTAAAACGGGGAGAGACAGACCTACTGTTATGAGACCTGTTATCCTTTTCCTGCTACTGGGAAATGTATTCCTGCTATCCGCCGCCACCCCTAGTGAGGCCTGCATAAATGCCGGTTCCATGATTGGATTCGTGGAAAATCACGTGCGCAATGCCCTGGATTCCGAAGAGTTGAATCTTACGCGGTATCACACCTACAAGGCCATCAATACGATTGAGAAGTCGCGCAGCCAGTTTGACGAATGCGCTTGCGATTTTGCGCGCAAAAATATCATTCAAAGCCTGGATAACCTGAAAATGGCAACCCGGGTGACGACCCTGGAAGGGACCCGCATCCTGCTGTTCCGTGCCATGGACGACCTGCAGGCGGGGCGTGAAGCACTGGAAGAGCACGAAGAGACCCACGAAAGTCCTTATGGCAGCGATGTGCTGGCGCTCAATACCGTCGACAGCCCGTCTTCCGGCATGATGTTGAGCACGCTGTCCTCGGAAGCGGTGGAAGCGCGTATCGATACTTCCCTGATCGCTTACCGGGAATCGCTCCAGGAAGTGGTGGAAGGCGTACCGTGCCGGGAGGCACTGGCATTTGTGAAGCGCATTTATGACCACTGCGAACGGCAATTGCTTCGGGAAGACCTTACTCCGACCAAGCGCTATTACAACCTGCGCACCAAGGAGATTACCGAGAACGCCCTGAACGAGTTACGCGGCTGCGACGCCCGATAAATCGGCCTGGTTACTTGCTGGCAAACAGCCGGACGTCTTCTTCGGAAACTTCCGGTCCGCCCAGGATGATCAGGCGTTCCACCACATTGCGCAATTCCCTGACATTACCGGTCCAGTCGTATTCCTGCAATAATTTCAGGGCCTTGACAGAAAAGGATTTGGGAGGAGTACCCTGCTCCTGCCCGATCTTGTTGGAAAAATGTTCGATGAGCAGGGGAATGTCCTGGCGCCGTTCATTAAGCGCCGGTACTTTGATGAGGATTACCGCCAGGCGGTGGTAGAGATCCTCCCGGAATTTCCCCTCCGCAATCTCCTTTTGAAGATCCTTGTTGGTAGCTGCCACCACGCGGACATCTACCTTGATATCCTTATCGGATCCCACGCGCGAGATCTTGCTCTCCTGCAGGGCCCTAAGCACCTTGGCCTGCGCCGAAAGGCTCATGTCACCGATTTCGTCCAGGAAGAGCGTGCCCCCTGAGGCTGCCTCGAATTTTCCGGCCCGGTCCTTGACGGCGGAGGTAAAAGCCCCTTTCACATGGCCGAACAGTTCGCTCTCGATCAATTCCGACGGGATAGCGGCGCAATTCACTTCTACGAACGGCCCCTTGCTGCGAGCGCTCTTTTCATGTACCCAGTGCGCTACCAATTCCTTTCCGGTACCGTTGGAACCGGTGATGAGCACGCGGGCGTCTGTAGGCGCTACCTTCTCGATCATGCCCTTGATGTCCTGGATCTCCTGGCTTTCCCCTATCATTTCGAAGTTTTTGCTCACCTTCTTCTTCAGGATCCGGTTTTGCGCCACCAGTTCCTTGCGATCCAGGGCGTTTCGGACCGTGGTAAGCAGGCGGTTCAGGTCCGGCGGCTTGGAGATATAGTCAAAAGCGCCCATGCGCATGGTATTCACGGCAGTGTCCAGATCGCCGTGGCCTGAGATCATGATAAACGGCGTCTCCGGTTTGGATTTGCGGCCTTCCTCCAGCACTTCCACCCCGTCCATTTTTGGCATCTTGATGTCGCAGAGCACCAGGTCAAAATCCGATGCCCTGAGCTGCTCCAGGCCTTCCAGGCCGTTTTCCGCTTCCGTGACCTCGTATTGGTCGTTCTCTTCGGTAAGGATCTTTACCAGTACACGACGGATCGCGGCTTCGTCTTCAATGACAAGGATCTTGGACATAATTGGGATTTAAGCTCTAAAGATAGGGTCTTCCGGGTGTAAAGACGTTAAGGAAGTTCTAAATCAGTCCCGCTGCCGGGTTCAGCTTTCGCCCTCCGTACCAAGCGATGATCGTTTGCGAACGTCCAGCGGGGTATGCGCAAACAGGTGAACATCGCGTTGCGGGAACGGGATCTTAACGTCGTGTTCGCGGAACAGGGCATCGATGCGGTAACGGATCTGGCTTTTGATACGCGAATCCGAAAACACGTCGTTGAGGAAATAATGCACCGAGAACATGAGGGCGGAGTCACCGAAATCGTCGAAAAAGACAAAGGGCTTGGGGTTCTTGAGAAGGCCCGACTGTTCTTTGACGGCCTGCAATAACAGTTCGGTCACTTTCTGCACATCGCTGCCGTAGGCTACCCCAACCCGCACACATTCCCGGGTGGTGCGATGGTTCTGGGTATAATTATAGATCACCTCGCTCATGAATTTGTGGTTGGGGATCACCAGTACCTTGTCGTCTCGGGTGATGGCACGGGTGGTGCGCAGCTTGATCTCGAATACCTTCGCAACCTTGCCGTCCACCTCCACGATATCCCCCACGTGCAGGGATTTATCGATCAGGATCATGATCCCCGCAATGATGTCCTGGAACAATTCCTGCAGGGCCAGGCCGATCCCTACGAACAGCACGGCGGAGGCCGTAATGAGCAGGGTGATGTCGATACCCGCCGCACTCATGGTGAGCAGGATCACAACGATATAGATTATGAAATGGACATACTTGAAAACGCTGGCGAACTTCAGCTTGTCTTCCTGATCCATCTTCCTGGTAAACAACCGCCGCAGCCACCTCAGCAGGATGGTGGTCGTAAAGAGGGCGAGGCTGAGTATCAGCAAGAGGCCAACGGTAACATGGATGGCGCCATCCCCTTCCCCGAGATGGATGCCCGCATCCAAAAACTCACGGATGGCCGTCCAGACATCCTTTTCGATGAATTCCTTTACGGTTTCTTCGCCTTGCTGTGTCATATCAGTATTTCAGCCATTTGAACAATTCCTTGTAGCCCGGTTTCTTTCCGTACATCAGGATGCCGGTCCGGTAAATCTTAGAAGCGAGCCAGACGATGCCTATAAAGGTAAGCGCCAGCAACAATATGGAGGTCAGCAGCTGCCATAAGGGTACGCCGCCCTCCCCAATCCCTCCTGGAAGCCGCATCAGCATTACGATGGGCGAGGTAAGCGGAAACAGGGAGAACCCTACCGCTATAGGCCCGTGCGGATTGGAGAACACCGAGAAAAACCCCACGTAGATCCCCAGGATCAGGGGCAGGATAATGGGGAAGATAAACTGCTGCGTATCGGTTTCGTTATCCACGGCCGCCCCAATGGCCGCGTAGATGGAGCTGTAGATGAGATACCCCAGCACAAAATACAGCAGGAAGCAGCCGATAAGCAACCCCATGGGGATCTTCAGGAATTCCCCCAGGACCAGTTCCAGCGTATCCCCACCTTCCAGCCTGCTTTGCACCAGGCTTTCCTCGAGTCCCGGGGCACCCGGCCGCTGCATCAGGATGGAGGGGTCAATATCCAGGAACAAGAGCACCACTACCATCAGTAGGGATGCGGACAGGATCCAGATAAGGAATTGGGTTACGCCGGCCAGGGAAGTGCCGATGATCTTACCCATCATCAATTGGAAGGGCTTTACCGACGAGATGATCACTTCGATAATGCGGCTGGTCTTTTCCTCAATCACCGAACGCATGACAAAGCCGCCGTAGATCACGATAAACATCATAATGAGGTAGCCAAAGGCGCCGCCCACCAGGGCCTTTATCTCATTGATGCCCTTGCCGCTGCGCTCCCCCGAAAAGGTTGCGGTGTTGAG
>JBNKHB010000004.1:0-24977 GCA_050290125.1 Robiginitalea sp. | reverse complement strand
ATTCGAGCTCGGCGCGCGCTCTCGATATATTCGCTTCGGCCAGATCGCGCGCGGCCATTGCCGCCTGAACGGAGGCGCGCAGTTCCGCTTCCGTCCGCTCCAGCATCCGCTCATAGACCCGCGCTTTGGTATCCGGGTCGTAACGCCCTCTCAGGCCCATCTCGGTCCGTATCTTATCGGTATTGAAATGCGGGAGCTCAAGTTGGCCCGCCAGGGATTCGGCAAAGGTGGTTTTTCCGGTTCCGGGAAGTCCGAATACAACGACCAGTACCGGAACCTCCTCCTGCATCAGATATCCACTTCAATGCCGGCTGCGGCGAAAACGCGGTAAATGAATTGAATTTCGCGCTCGTCTACTTCTCCGTCCGCATTGGCCGCTTCGTTGAGCAGGCGGGCCAGGGTTTGCTTCTGTTCTTCGGGCATGGCCTTTAAGACCGCCAGGGCTTCGGCGGGTTCCACTTTCCGCGCCTCCGCCACAAAACTGGGCTTAAAATCCAGGGCCCGAGAGAGTTGGTCCATAAATCGCACTTCACCCTTGCGTACTTCTTCATCCATCTGGATGACTTCGTCAATGGCCTTTAGGATAGCGAGTTTTTCGATCAGGTTAAAATCCATATGATGCTTGATGTTGCGTTCGGTGTCCCGGCAGGACCGGGCCGAAATAATTTCCCCGGGAAGATAGCATTTTCATTGCCCGGCGCACCTGGTGCGCTAAAGTTTTTCGCCGAATGACAGGTCGCCGGCATCGCCCAGGCCCGGGATAATATAGCCTTTACTGGTCAGCTCATCATCGATGGCAGCGATCCACAAATGGGTGGACTCAGGAAAACTCTGCCCCACCCGCTCCACTCCTGCCCGTGAACCAATGACGGAGACGATATGGATCTGGGCCGGGGTACCGTGAGGTTCCAGTACTGCCTTTACATTCTCCAGGGTCTTGCCCGTGGCTAGCATGGGATCCGTTAGCACCAGGGTTTTCCCCTCCAGGGACGGGGCCGCGAAATAGCGTACCACCACCTCAAAATCATCCTTCCCGTCCGGGTGGACCCGGTAGGCCGAGATGAAGGCATTTTCCGCCCGGTCAAAATAATTGAGCATCCCATGGTGCAGCGGCAGGCCGGCGCGAAGCACGGAGCAGAGTACCAGCGGGGTTACCGGCACCTCCATGGATTTTACCCCGAATGGGGTCTTTACCTCACGGGATTCGTAGGCAAGGGTCTTGCTGAATTCATAGCAGAGTACCTCCCCGATGCGTTCGATATTTCGTCGGAAGCGCATGGGGTCCTTTTGCAGCTCCTCATCGCGCAGTTCATAAATGAATTGATTGAGAATAGAATGTCCGGCTCCAAAATGGTGAACATGCATAATGCTGGAAAATACGTTTACATCCGGGGACGAATTCCAAAATTACTGCCTACCTCTTCAGGAATCGCTCGCCAACCATGCGCTCAATCAATGCCCGCCTCGATAAAGATCCCCTGTATCAACCGCAGCTCGTCATCCGTAACGATCCCGTCTGAACCCGCCGCCTCGCGGAGCAAAACGGCCAAGGCCCGTTTCTTGTTGAACGGCATGGTCTTCAGAATGGCCATTGCCTCGGCAGCGCTTACATTGCGGGCTTCACGGACAAATTCCGGGTTAAACTTAAGAACGGCCGCAAGATCTGCAACAAAGTTTGCTTCCCCTTCATAAACGCGATTATCGACAAGGATAACCTCATCGATCGCTTTCAGGATAGCCAATTGCTCAGCGAGATTGAAATTCACTTCTGATCTGAATTAAATGAAATAGACCGGTATCCCGGTTCGGTCAGTTATCGGGTGACGGATTAACGATCCTATTTAGAGGATACGCCCGGTCCGGATTTGGATTTTACCCCGGGACCCGTCTTTGATTTAACGCCGGGGCCGGTTTTAGACTTCACTCCGGGGCCGGTTTTGGACTTTACTCCGGGACCTGTCTTTGATTTAACCCCGGGGCCGGTTTTGGACTTTACACCGGGGCCGGTCTTAGGAGACAGAGGTGCTGATGGATTAGTTTGTTTGGACATTTGGTTGTTCTTAAGTTGTAGTTCGTATATTCACTATATTAGTTAAAATAAGCCACTAATCCAAGCAAAAAGAACACTTATCCACGGTGGTAAGTTAGCGTAAGCCACTGATGAAACTGAGCAAATTTATTAAGGAATGTCAAGAGCACAGTGTCCTTAAGAATCTTTCCATTTACATTGTCTCCAGCTGGGTAATTCTCCAGGTAATCGCATTGATTGCCGAACCCCTGGGATTTTCCACAAAAATCGTGGCCTATTGCCTGGTTGCCTTGCTTATTGGCTTTCCATTGTACATTTTCGGTGTCTGGAAATATCAATTGGCGCCCACCATAAAACGGAAACCCCTGTTGGATGCCGGGGGAAACCCGGTGCATGGCAAGTTCCGGACCAGCAACTTCCAGCGTCTTTATTTCTCATTCCTGGGCATTGTGGGTGCCGTCTGCATCAGCATCGCACTTTTCATAAGCTACAACAATATCACCGTCCCCAGCGCACGTCCAAAGTGGGATGGCAGTGACAAGATTGCCGTATTGCGATTTAAAAACCGGATGATAGGAGATACCGCTAAAACCAATGTCATTGGTAATATGGCAGTGGATTGGATCATACACGGCATTACCCGCAATAACCTGGCACAGGTCATATCTCCGGAAATTGTAGAAGATTATTCAAAAGTGCTGCGGGAGAACATTACGGGCAGGGATAATAATTATGTGCTCACCGAATACCTCAAACCTTCCAAAATCATTGAAGGAGATTATTACCAGGACGGGGATCAACTGATCTTTCAATGTGCCATTACCGATGAGGTTATGAATCAAACCCTGATTTCCTTTAAACCGGTAACCTGCCAATCAGACTCGCCACTGGATTGTATCGAGGCTTTGAACCAGCGCATTCTGGGCTATTTCATCTTTGCGGAAAAAGAGGCGAACAACCTGGAAGAGCGACCCCCAAAATTCGAGGCTTACCAGGCCTTCAGTAAGGCACTTGTCCTTCGAAAAGAGAACAATAGGATTTTTTTGGACTCTCTTGAAAGCGCTATTGACAAGGATCCTGATTTTTTTGAGCCGAGGATTTACCGCTTCATGCATTATTACAACAACGGGGAGTATCACGTGGCCGACTCGCTCCTGAAGCAGCTGAAGCTGAACACCGGTATGTACCCCAGGCAACGGTTATTCCTGCACCTCTACGAGGCCCTGCTTGCCGGGGACCACCGAAGTACCTACAGGTACCAGCAAGAAGAATACAACATCACCCCATTTCACCTGGAGACGAATTCGAATATGATGATTTTCTCGCTGCAATTGGTGAACCGGCCCGAAGCCGTGGACAGTATATACCGGCAAATCGATATGACCAACGTGGATCTTTCCAAATGCGATTACTGCATTGAACGCTTTAAGATTCAGGCCATGGCGCAGATCGAATTGGGAAAGCCGCTCGAAGCCGTGGCACTTCTTACCGATCCGGCCAAATTGAATTTTGAGGACATCTGGATATTGAAAAAAATACTTATAAGGGCACATATCCGCGCAGGAAATTACGATGCGGCCCTTGGCCTGCTGAACGCGCTGATCGCCCCTGAGGAAAATCCGGCCTTGTTACCGGAATTGATGCTTTCGGCCGCCAAAGACTTCTTGCGGGAAGGTGAAACACCCACAGCATCCGGCATTCTTGACAAGGCTGTCGATGGCTTTCTGAAAAAAGAGGTGCGGGATTACAGCAGCGCATTAAGTGATTATCGACTTGGAGAATCCTTCTTTTACAAGGGGTCGTATGCGGAAGCCCTGCCGTATCTGGAAAATGGATACCAGTCGGATTCCCTGGATTTTAATTACGGGGCATTGTACGCCATCAGTCTTCAGAAAACAGGGCAAGAGGACAAAGCGGCCCTGCTGCTCCGGGCGATGAATGAGCGGAAGGCTGAATTCCAATTCGGAGAATTGTATTATTCCCTCGCACAATACTACGCGGCGACAGGGCAGGATGAAGCCTGTCTTGATAATCTGCTGAAGGCCATTGCCGATGGTCATTGGTATGAAACGGACGGTTATCAGAACGACCCGTTGTTGCAGCCCTATTTCAATACGGACGGTTTCCGCAAGGCGATGACATATTGGCATTAACACACAGCTATGAGCCTATTAAAAAATGCATACGCCCTGCTGATAGGGATATCCTATGAGGACGGCCTGGATACGATCGGGGACGCCGAGGATGTGGCGGAACTGCTGCGAGACCCCTCGCTTTGCGGTTACCCGGCTGAAAATGTTCTGCTCGTTACCGGAGCAGAAGCCGACCGCAAGGGTATTCTCGGGGCATTTGACCAGCTCATCGAACGTACCAATTCGGATTCATCCGTGTTCCTGTACTATTCCGGCCACGGCGACGTACTCGACGGGGTATTTCATTTTGTCCCCCATGGGATCGTAGCGGATATGGAATACGACGATTATACGGCCGCATGGGTGACAGCCGAGGATGTGCGCGAGAAGATAAACCACCTCGCTACCCGCCGGCTAATCTTTTTTATGGATTGCTGCCATGCGACGGGGATGGCCGTGGGTGGCTTCTGCCCGCGTTTCAGTAAAGAATCGGAATCGGCAGGGAATGCCGGGCAAGAAGGTTTTGCCCATTTGGAAGGACTCGCGCAAAAGGTGGACAACGAACGGGGCATCTCCGTAGTTGCCTCCTGCAAGGAGGAACAGGAGTCGTACCAATTGAATGGTGACCGCAATAGCCTGTTTACAAAACATTTGTTGCTTGCATTAAAAGGAGGGCATTTAACCGATTTTACCGATCCTTATGTGCGCATCCTGGAAGTGGCGGGGTATCTGCTGCGGGTCATCCCGGAAACCATTGAGCAGGTGGCGCGCGATTGTGATCCGCCCCTGGACATCCGGCAGGAGCCCTATGTGAACCTGGAGATGTATGACAATTTTATCCTCAGCTATATCCCCGAGGAAATCCGGACCAAGCTTAAAACAACAACGGCTTTGGAACCTGTGGAAATGGAGAGCCGTCCAAAATCGAAGGACCCCCGAATGGTATTCCGGGAATCCGAAGATGCCAACAATCTGATCCTGTTCATTCACGGTTTTGACGGGGAGTCTACGGAAACTTTTGGCAAATTGCCGGACCTACTGATGTCAGACCCGGAACTGGACGGATGGGATATGAAACCATTCGGATACTCGCGCTTTATTCGTCCCGAGCACGGAAAACACGTCTGGGGGGGCATCAAGGATCTCAAACGCATAACCGATTATCTCAAGACTTCCGTCAAATACAGATTCGAAAAATACGACCGGATCGCCATTATTGCCCATGGCCTGGGAGGATTGATCGCGCAGCGGGGGCTGCTGGATATGCCTGCGGAACGCCGCAATAAAGTGTCTCACCTGATCTTGCTGGGGTGTCCGAGCAACGGACTCAGCCCGGAGGAACTCAAAGCGGATTGGAATAAGGGGTATACTGAGATGAGCAGCGAAGGGGAGTTTATTACCGCCCTGCGAGATGACTGGGAGGCGGCTTATGGCGATGGATACCCATTTGACCTTAAAGTGGCGGCTGCCCTGGACGATCCGTTTGTTTCGGTGGAATCCTCCTTCAGCCGTTTTCCCGAAACGCATTGTTTTACGCTTGAAGGGGATCATTTCTCTATGGTGAAGCCTGAGAGCAAGGAGGATACGGCGTACCGCCTGGTGCGCCATTCCCTTACCCATTCCGATTTATTTGCCGAATTCGGGGACCCGAAAGCGCGGAATTTGGCGTTGGGCCGATATGGCGCCGTTGCCCGTGAGTTGCTTCCTGATGCCAATTCCCTGGATAAAAAAGGGCTGCGGCAATTGATTTTTGCCCTGGAAGGATTGGGCCGGCGGGAAGAAGCCCTGGAATTGCTGGAAAGCCATCCCCTGGCCTCCAGGTCTACGGACCTGATGGGGATTTTGGCGGGTCGCTATAAGCGCGCTTACCTGAAACGACCCAACCGGCAGGACGGGGAAACGGCTCAGGTATACTATGGGATTGCCCTGGACATGGCCCGGGAGGCCGGAGATACCGATCAGATATATTATCACGCAATCAACCTGGCCTTCCTGAGCCTGGTAATGGATGAAGACCGGGAAAGCATGCTCACCTATGCCCAACAGGCACAGGAAGCAGCCGAACAGTGTGCGGAATCCCTATGGACAGCGGCTACCCTTGGTGAGGCGCATCTTTATCTGGATAATATGTATGCGGCACGGAACTTTTATGAAAAAGCCTCAAAAATGGCAGGCATTCGGGAAAAGATCTCTATTCACCTCAACGCCCATGCCGCCTATTCGGCATTAAGGGAAACGGGAGGGGATGACGACGCCTTCCTGGGATTCCTGAACGAAAAATTCTTAAGCTGACTTCGCACCTATGCGCCATTTCAAAAAGGGGGAATTACCCGATCTCAAATTCCGGGAGGCAGTTAAAAAACCGATCCCGGTCAGATGCGTTCAAATGGACGAGCCCTTTGAGGTGGAAACCATGGAGGGCACATTAACGGGTAAGGCCGGCGATTGGCTCATGGTAGGCATACACGGGGAGATGTACCCGATTGACCGGGAGATATTTGAACGGACCTACCGCCTGGTTCAATAGGCCACTTTCAGGAATACGACATCTCCAAGGGCTTTCCGGTCGACCACCAATACCAGGTTGCCCTTCTTGATAAACCCCCCTTTTTTATCCTGAACGGAGTTGCCCGTGAATTCGTTATAAGCGGCCCTGTTGGACTTCGCCTCCAGGAAATCCCCGATTTTTGGCACCAGGTTCACTTCGGCCTGGGGCGCTTGCAGGCGGAATACCAGGTCAAAGACCCGGCTGCTATCCATCAGGGAATCGTCGTTGACGTCCCCGGTCTGGACCCGGCCCGCAAACAGCCAGCCTTCCCGCTTTCCCTTCGCAAGTCCTAGGGCCTCCTCAAACCTGGGCGTCAGTGTCTCAATGCTGCTGGAGGAGGTGTTTAAGTTGTTCTCCTCGATATACTCCACAATATATTTCAGGTAGGCATCCACGGTATTCTCCGTCTGGGCCTGGGTCCACTGCGGGTCTTCACTCAGTTCCCCCTGCCTTTTTTCTGCCTCCTCAAGGTTCCGGGCCTCATTTTTGAATCGGTAATTCTTGGCCGTCTGAATGTAGTTGGCATAGGATTCAACTGTGTTTTCCGTGCTGGCAAGCGTCCAGTATTCTTTATCCAGCTGCCTTTCTACCTCCTCCAAATCGATCAAAATACTATCGCGCAGGGCTGCCGCCTCGGGCAGGAGCCGCTGACGTATCACAGAATCGGGGACGATGGCCTCCTCTTCCGCGGTTTCCTGCGTTTGCGAAACGATCTGATTCTTTTTGTAAAAAATGGTCTGTTTGTCAATTCTATCGAGCAATTCCAGATAAGGTTCCTGCGGCGAGATGCCTTCTTCGGGCTCACCGCCCTTCATTTGGATATCCTTATAAAGGGCCCGGGTCTCGGTTAGGACCTGCTCCAGCTTTTCCATTTCTTCCACATAGTCCCGATAAAATGGATACGAGATAAACCCAGCTACCACCAGGAGAAGCAAGACACCCAGAGACCAGAGCATCGCCCTGAAAACTTTCTTGTTCCTCTTTTCTTTCTTTTCGGCCTGCTTGCTGTTATTCAGGAAATCGGTGCATTCCGAAAAGAGATCATTAAACCGCGCGGCCCAGGCTGAAGTGGGCTGAAACCGGTCGTACCATTCCGAGGCCAAATGGAGTTCTGTCCCTTTTAAGAGATCCTTTTTTCCTTCTTTATACAGCAAATAATCTTGTGCCAGTTTGTTATATATCGCGGCGGATTCCCCGTCTTCCTCCACCCAGCGCCCCAGCCGCTTCCATTGCCGGATCAGGCTTTCGTGGGAGATGTCAATGATGCTATCCTTTTTATCAGGCATTTCGTCCACCATCAGGAAGGAGCGCCTGTCGTCAATAAACACCCGGATGACTTTGTCCAGTTCCGCTTCGGTTGCGCCCGTAAGTTCAAGCAATTCTCCGTATTTCGCTGGCCTGCGGGTCTTTCGACCATGTTCGTCCACTGTGGTTAGGGCCTGGAAGAGTTGTTTGGCAATCTGAAATTCAGCTTTATTCAGGGTTTTCAGGGCAAGATCGGCATGGTTGGACAAGGCATTCTCAAGGCCGCCGATCGCCTGGTAGTCCTCCAGGTCCAACTCCCCGTCCTTCCCTTTTTCCGTTTCATATTCCCACAGCCGCATGAGGGCGTGCTGCAGCAGGGGTAATTCGTCCTGTACCCGAGCCATCTGATTGAGCAGTTTGGAGCTGAGGGATGCATTAACCCGCCCGCCATAGAGGCGCGCCGGGCCCTCGATCACCATCTTCAGTTGCTGGCGGTTGAGCCGGGGAACCAGGTAAAGGCTTTGGTTCATTGCTTCCGGCAAACCAAAAAACTGCGAGCAGTCCCCGATAAAATCCGAACGCATGGTAAGCACCACATAGACGGGTAACTCCTGCTGGCGCGATAATTCCAGAATGATATTAACAAAGTCTATCGCGCGGTCTTTTTGTTCGCGAGACGTCTTCTGGCTAACGTAGCGAAACAATTCCTCAAACTGGTCCACCAGCAGAAAGAAGTTTGTTTTATGCTTCTCGTACAGCGGCTTGAAAAGCCTCAGGAGTGCATCCACACCTTCCTCTTCCACGGTCTGCAAAAGCTGCTCCACCGAATCCTTATCGGCATTCTGGTAGAGTTCCTGCAGCAAGACTTTTATCAGATTGTAAAGCGGATCCTGGCCGGGCTTCATTATTGCGATAAACCACTGGTCACTGTCATCAACCAGGTAGCCGGCTTTGAGGGACGGGATGAGGCCCGCCCTAAGCAGCGAAGATTTACCGCATCCGGAACTGCCCACAACGGCCACAAAATGGTGCCGGTGCAATCGCTGAAGCAATTCCATGGTTTGATCCTTCCTGCCGAAAAACAGCAGACTCTCCTCGTCATTATAGGGCCGCAGGCCTACATACGGATTCGTGCCTTTCTGGCCCATTAATCTTGTTCTCTAAGTTCCTTTAAGAATTGATCGACCGCTTCATCGCTCAGACTGGGATTATTACTGTGGTCAATGGTATTTATCTTCAGAAGCCGCTGATTGATACCGATATCGGCATCTTCCTTATGGGGTGGGGCCATATAGATGAAAAAATCCTCAATGGGGTAGTTATTGTCCATAATCAGTTGAAGGGCAGCGCTAACGCGTTCCCTTACCCACTCCTTGGATACGTTTCCGTACATAAAGATCAATTTCTGGACCTTGCTCATCCGGCTTCCCAGTTCGCGAAGATTGCTTAAGGGATCGTCTTCCTGCGGGTTGATAAAGGGCAGTATTTGTTTCTGGACCAGGATACGGCTCAGGTCCAGGGCATACAGATGGTCCTTTTCATGGGTATCCAGCAGCACGGAAATACGCCCGCTCGATTCAAGTTGCGCAGGCTTTTGTGACAGAATTCTATCCGCATAATCCTCAATTTGCTTGGACAGGGTGCTTTTACTACCGCGTACAAACTCGTATTGCTTATCCGTGTGCGTTCCTTCCTCCAGGGCGGTCAAGAAATTCCGGTATTCCGCTTCCTCGATATCCGCATAATCCGAATCGCTGGGAATCCATATCATCTGAGGCACCTGGTGTTTCAAACACAACTCGGTTTGTATCTGGGGGTACCATTGGTCGGGTTGGTCCACTACTTCACGGCCTGGATAAATATCCAGCAGATTTACCGCCATGTCCGATTTTTCAAGGGCGTCCTCGACTGCCTTTTGATGCCCCTGCGTATCATCCGGCGGAGGTACCCCGGTAATTACGTCAAACCCTCGTTTGCTGAGCTCCGCGATGAGCCGCTTACGAGGGCTGCGAAGGGTATCGGGCACCTCACCCATAAATATGGTGAATTCCTTTTTCTCTATCGCGCCAGCGGCTATAACCGTCCCCGACTTGGGAATCGGGGCGGCGGCGGTCTTCACGGCCGACTCTGAAGGCGCATCGGCCTCCGATCCCTTTTGCAGGTTTTCCAATAAGCGGAAAACCGCATCTTTCAGATGCCGCATTTGCGCTTTGAATTTGGCCGAGGTGGTCTCCACGGTATCTCCAAAATCATCCTGGGATTCGGCATCGTGGAAAGGGAAACCGGTAGTTCCGCCCAATTCATCCAACCAGTCGTGATGCGGAATATTGTTCAACAGCACGTGAAGAATCCGGGACTGGTCCCCTACTTTAAGGCCAAATGCGTCTTCCTTGGCCTTTTTATGAAAAGTGGCCAGTTCCTTGCGACAGTATTCCGAAGCCTTATAGCCCGGGGAATCCAGGCAGATCATTATGGCGGATTTCTCAATACCCGACGCAATGGAATCGTCGAAAAGTACGCTGCCATCCAGCTTTTTACTGTCCCACCAGATTTTCACGGAATCCATCCTTCCGAATCGCCTGGCCAACATTAGGTTGAGGTTCTGATAGAATTGCTTGATCCAACCATCCTCCTGACCGGGATAGCAAAAATTGTCTACATGAGCATAACTAATGAAAATATCATACTCGTATCCGGGCACAAACGCCATGATTTAATTGGTTTGGTTTTAGTTCTCAGTAAGGTAAGGATTAAATCCGAACCGCCTTAGAATCAGGATTTTGTTTTTTGTAGGAATAGCCCTATAAATTATGAGGCCTGATGATCGGCCGCGGCGGCATCGCCAGCTGCCTGCTCCGGGGTGCCCGCGCTTGTAATCACCTGGGCCCATCCTTTGTTTTCACTATCCAGGATGCGTTCAATATTCACAACAAAAAGCCTGAAGGAATCCGTCTGGTGGGTGTATGGATGGCTCCTGGTCCGGTACAGGAATTTTTCGCGGAGCAAGGCTTCAGCCGTAATCCGGTAGGTGGCCCATTTCTCCTGAAATTTAAACAGTGCCGAAAGCCCGCTCAATATGGCGGTTAGCACCCCCAGCCCGGCTACAGCCATGCCGTACTGCCCATTGTGCAATTCGGAAAAGGCCGCAACCAAAGGAATGGTTGCTCCTGAACAGATAATAAGGCCGTTAAACCATAGGTAGTACCTTTTATTCCTGGAGCTTTTGCGGGAGTACCAGTCATGTTGATCGTCTACGCGATCCTTTATGAATTCTGCCTCATTCATATTTTATTCCATAACCTGAAGGAATAGGTTAAGTTACATTATTTTTAAGGATTGTATCCCTTTGGAAACCTGGGTGAACCTCCCCATGAAACCCAAGGAATTACCGGAAGCAGCACCCTCCTTCATCTTGCGCGGCCTGGCCGCGCCTTACTCCGCCGATTCCAGCTCAACGAGTTTATCCAACGTCCGGATACGGCCGTCCTCCAGATGGGTCAGCGGCGTCACCTTTACGCTGCGCAAATGGGTCTGCCCACCGGAGCGGGAACTGTCGTGATAAAATAAGTACCAATTCCCACGGAATTGTACAATGCTGTGGTGGTTGGTCCACCCCAATACCGGTTTCAGGATCACCCCGCGATAGGTATACGGACCATAAGGATTGTCGGCCGTGGCATAAACGATTTTGTGCGTGTCTCCCGTGGAATACGACAGGTAGTACGTGCCCTGATAGCGATGTACCCATGCAGCTTCAAAAAACCAGCGGTCGTGGTCCCCTGCGCGGATGGGGATGCCATTTTCATCCAGGATCTGAACATCCCGGACGGGTTCCGTCAGGCTGGTCATATCCTCACTGAGCCTCGCCATTTTGGGGCTGATGGCAGCGGCCGTATCCGCCGGATAGCTATCTTCCTCAACATAGGCGCCACTTTCCCAGCGTTGCAGTTGTCCTCCCCAGATCCCTCCGAAATACAGGTAATATGCGTCGTCGGTATCGCGGAAAACAGCAGGGTCGATGCTGTAAGCCCCTTCTATGGGATTCGCTTCGGCTCGAAAAGGTCCTTCCGGGCGGTCCGCAGTGGCCACGCCGATACGGAAAACTCCCTCCGGATCCTTTGCCGGAAAGTAGAAATAATACCTGCCGTCCCTTTCCGCCGCATCGGGAGCCCACATCTGCCGCTCGGCCCAGGGTACGTCGGCTACATCCAGCGCTTTGCCGTGATCCGTTACCGGGCCGCCGACGCTGTCCAACGAGAACACATGGTAGTCCTTCATCCCGAAATGGCTGCCCAGGTCGTCCGGCGGGATCCCGGCCTCATAGTCGTGGGACGGATAAATAAAGAGCTTTCCCTGAAAGACATGGGCCGACGGGTCGGCCGTAAATAAATGTGAGATCAGGGCGGTGTCCGGCTCTCTCGGAACGCTGTCTCCGGGTAATTCCTGCGACTCCTCCCGGAGTTCTCGCTCCTTTTGTTCCCCTTTACAGGAACCCGCCAACACTATCAAAAAGGCTATGCCAAGCACCTTAATTATTTTCATGATCCTCCGTTCGATAAAGATTTGTATTGCAATCCGTGTTCCAGGCCCCTTAATTCCGCCAGGCCCTTAAGCCGGCCGATCAGGGAATAACCCGGATAGGCCCCGCCATCTTTTTCCAGGGTAAAGAGGAAGCCGTGGTCCGGCCGCATGGGCAAGGAAACACCGCGTTTCTCCATCAATTCCAGGATGCCGGACACCATCCGCTCCATGGGCACCCATCCCCCCAGGTGTTCGGATTCGCGGAAGGCGCCACTCTCTTCGTGGACCACATTCCTCAGGTGCAGGAAATGCACCCGGCTGCCGAAAGCCTCCAGGATCTCCGGCAGCACATTGCCTTTGCCGGCCCCCAGCGATCCGGTACACAGGCAAAGTCCATTGGCCGCATCGGGTACCGCTTCAAAGATGCGTTGTAAATCCTGGTATCCCGAAACCACCCTGGGCAGGCCTAAGAGGGGGAAGGGCGGATCATCAGGATGCACGGCCAGCACTACCCCGGCCTCCTTTGCCACAGGGACCACCTCGGCCAGGAAATCGATCAGGTGGGAGCGGTAGGTTTCGGAAGTAATGTCTTTATAGTGGGCCAGCAACTCCAGCAGCTGGGCTTCGGTAAAATGTTCGTCGCTGCCCGGGAGCCCCATCAGCACGGAACGGCGCAATCCCGCCAGTTCTTCCGGGGTGGCTTCCCCGGCAAAGGCGTTCACCCGTTGGAGCATTTCCGGCGAATAGCCAGCCTCGGCCCCGGGGCGCCTTAGCATCCGCAAGTCAAAATAGGCAAAGGCCACCGGGTCAAATCGCAGCGTCCTGGTGCCGTCCGGGTTGCGGTAGGCCACATCGGTGCGTACCCAATCGAGCACCGGCATAAAATTATAGGTTACGGTGCGCACGCCGCAGGCTCCCAGGTTTTGCAGGCTGGTTTTGTAATTCTCGAGATGCTGACGGAAATCGCCCTTCTGCTGTTTGATATCCTCGGATACCGGCAGGCTTTCCACCACCTCCCATTCCATCCCGGCCTGGCGTATGTTGCGCTGCCGCTCCCGGATGGCTTCCTTCGGCCAGACCTCCCCTACGGGGATATGGTGCAGGGCGGTGACGATACCGCCAACCCCGGCCTGGCGGATACCCTCCAGGGCCACCCGGTCATGCGGGCCATACCAGCGCATGCACTGCAGCATCCCGATCGTTGTTTCCGGCGCCGCCATCAGAAGCCAATGCTATTACCTCCGTCCACGGGCAGCACCACGCCCGTTACAAAGCGCGCATCCCCGGAAGCCAGGTAGTACACGGCGTCCGCTATGTCCTCTGGCAATCCCATTTCACCCATCGGGGTGCGGGCAAAGACCCGGCCTTTTCGTTCCGGGTCACTGTCCAGCGCCTTGGCCGTCATGGGGGTCTTTATAAAGCCGGGCGCCACGCAATTCACCCGGATCCCCATCGGGGCCAGTTCCACGGCCATGGCGCGGGTCATCCCCTCGATGGCGGTTTTACTGGCCGAATAGGCGATCACATAGGGCAGGCCGTACTGCGCCGCCATGGAGCTGATGTTGATGATGTTCCCGCCGCCATGGTCCTTCATGACCGCCGCCACTTCGCGGCTGATGCTGAAAACACTCTGCAGGTTGGTTTGGATGATCCGGCTGAAGTCCGCATCGGTCACTTCCAGAAAGGGCTTCTTCATATTGATGCCGGCATTGTTGACCAGTACGTCAATGCGTCCCTCTGCTTCCGCGATACCCGCGATGGCAGCGGGGATGTTCCCCAATTCGGACAGGTCCAGCACCAGCGGCCGGGCATTGGATCCCAATTCCTCGCAGCTTTTCGCCGTTTTCTCCGGATTGCGGCCGATGACATAACAGATATGCCCCTGGTCACAGAATTTCCGGGCAGTGGCGTATCCCAAACCGGATGTCGCTCCGGTAACGATTGTGATTTTTTGTTCCATATTGTTATCAATTCCATCTGGGGCGGATCCCCGGGGCGTACGGGAATTTGAGCCCTCTATAATGATCCAGGTCGTGTTTGGGTGCTTCCATCCCTGTTGGGAAGGGGCGGTTGGAGAACGATTGAAAATAAAGCATGCAGGCATCCTTCCACCACTCCGCTTCCTTGCGCTGGATCTCCAGCAGCATACTCACCTCTTTGTGCAAACGCGGCGTTAGGGCGCCTTCCAACCCCTTCCATGACCGCTGCATGGAGGCCACGGTTTCCACGCCGCGCTGGTACCTCAGGCCCAGGGCATCCCAAAGCTCTGTGCCATCCCGCATCTCAAAATCCCAGGGCAAGTGGTGGAACCAGAGCAAATATTCTTCCGGACAGGTTTTCGGATCAGCATACTGCGCGGCAAAGGGCTGGGCGTACTGCGCCAGGGCGTTGCTGCCCGAGGCCGTGCGGTCGAAGCCGATCCCCAGGCTGTCCGCCTGGTGGTAGTAAGTCGGGTTCCACTCCGGCCGGGACAGCTCCGAAACCCAGGGCCCCGGTCCGTAATGGTGGCCGGTATCGAACAGGTGGTGCAGCCCCAGGGGCATCATGTAATCCACAACGGCCTCCCTGGAGACGTCCATCATTTTGAGCACCGGCGCAATGACCTGCTCCCGGTTGCCAAGCGTGCAGCGCACCCACTCCTCCGCTATTGTTTTGCTATCCAAGTATGGATCCCAGGCCAGGCGGCCAAAGCCGTACCAATCGGCCTGCCCGAACGGATGGCCCGTCCAGTTCTGGTCCGTGCCGATATTGGCCACCCCCGCCATCCCGCTGACGCGATTATTGTGCAGGGAACCGTCCACTACCCGGGCCACGGTGGAACCCGGGCCTTTGCGGAAGGTATCCGTATCCAATACTTCCTCGAACAATTTGGGCAGGTACACCAGGTGGGTGGCAAAGCCCAGATATTCCTTCGTGATCTGGAACTCCATCATCAGGGGCGTCCGGGGCATGGCGCCGAATAGCGGATGGATGGGTTCCCGTGGTTGGAAATCCACCGGGCCGTTCTTTACCTGCAGCAGTACATTCTCCCTGAATTTCCCGTCATAGGGCACAAATTCGCTATAGGCCTGCATGGCCCGGTCCGTATGGTCGTGTTCCGAATAGACAAAGGCGCGCCACATCACATACCCGCCAAAAGGGGCCACCGCTTCCGCCAGCATGTTGGCGCCGTCCAGGTGGGAGCGGCCGTAATCCTGCGGCCCGGGCTGTCCTTCCGAATTGGCCTTTACCAGGAATCCGCCAAAATCCGGGATCTGGGCATAAATCTCCGCCGCCTTCTCGGCCCACCAGTTGCTCACCCCGGGATCCAGAGGATCCGCAGTAGCCAGGCCGCCGATCTCCATGGGCGCCGAAAAACGGGCGGTCAGGTATACCGTAAGGCCATAGGGCCGGAAAACCTCAGCCAATGCCTTTACCTTCTCCAGGTAGTGGGGCGTGAGGATGAGTGCATTGGCATTGACACTGGTAATGGCCGTGGCGTTAATACCCACCGAGGCGTTTGCCCGCGCATAGTCCACATAGCGCTGGTCGATATATTCCGGCAGGGTCTGCCAGTTCCAGATGGAAAAGCCCGAATAGCCGCGTTCGATCGTGCGGTCCAGGTTGTCCCAGTGGTTGAGCATCCGCAGGTCCACCTTGGGATGTTCCGAGAGCTCCCATTCGCTGAGGGGCCGTTCGGTCTGCGCCAGTCGAAGCAGCCGGTAGGCGCCGTACAAAAGTCCGATGTCGTCGGAAGCGGTGAGCACCGTTTGGCGTTGCGAACCCAGACGCACCCGACGAATCGCAAAACCTTCCTTTTGGATCTCTATATCGCTGAGGGCATCCCGGATCCTTCCGGGCAATTCCGAAAGCTTGCCGACCACCAGCGTGTTCCTGTTCTCCGGAGTTGGGAGCAGTGGCAGCCGTCGGCCCAGCAGGCTCGTAAACCCATTTTGCAATTCCTCCAGCACTACTTGCTGCGTTGCGCCTTTAGGGGTCATATGGATCCCTTCCAGGGCTTCCCTGTAGGACGCCGCCAGGCTTTCTTCCGCTACGGGCTGGAAGTCCAGCCATAGCCTGTAGCCTGTGGGGTCGCGCTGCGCCAGACAGGCTATGGAAGGAAGCGAAAGTGCAAAAAGGAGCAGTGCAAACCACAATCGATGAGCGACGGGTCGGAAGGCGCTTGTCATGGAAGGCGTTTGTTTGATCCCGGTAAATTAAGCAAAAAATCCCGTCCCGGAGCCGGGACGCTGCCGGGCTGTTACCGGGCTAACTTTTTTGGCGTCCGGCTTGCGGAATTCGGAATATATGCGGACTTTAAGGGGCTCATTCCGGGGGAGGGTATACGCACCCCTCTGGAAAAACAAAGGCTTTAGTGTATTGGATTGGATATGATATCGGAAGCTCCTCGGTAAAGGCTGCCCTGATCGATTCGGAAACGGGGGCAGAAACCGGACGGACGCAGTTTCCGAAAAAGGAAATGCCCATCGAATCCCCCCAACCGGGATGGGGCGAACAGGATCCGGAACTCTGGTGGAAAAACGCGCTGCAGGCTACAGCGGACCTGCTTCGGCAGACCGGCGTCCCCGCCTCCGCGGTACAGGGCATCGGGATTTCCTACCAGATGCATGGCCTGGTGGTAGTGGACAAAGACCTGCAGGTACTCCGCCCTTCGATCATTTGGTGCGACAGCCGGGCCGTATCCATAGGCGACGCGCTCCTGGAGCAGGTGGGGGTGGACGCATGCCGCGAGCGCGTACTGAACGGCCCCGGGAATTTTACGCTTTCCAAGCTGATCTGGGTAAAGGAAAACCAGCCGGAGTTGTACAATCGCATTTATAAGATCATGTTGCCCGGGGATTATATCGCCATGCGCCTCAGCGGACGTTGTACCACCACGGCAAGCGGCCTTTCCGAAGGCATTATGTGGGACTTTAAGGAAGACGCCCCCGCCGATTGGCTGCTGGAGGCTGCCGGTATCCACCCGGAACTCCTTCCGGAACTCGTGCCCACCTTCGGACCACAGGTATCCGTTAGCGGGCAGGCGGCAGCGGAAACGGGCCTTCCATCCGGTATCCCGGTGCTGTACCGGGCCGGAGACCAGCCCAACAATGCGCTTTCCCTGAATGTAATGGAGCCCGGGGAGGTTGCCGCTACCGGCGGGACCTCTGGGGTAGTCTATGCCGTTACGGACAATACACAGACCCGGGAGATGAACCGGATCAACAATTTTGCCCATGTGAATCACAGCAGCAGGCAGCCGCGCATCGGGAAACTGCTCTGCATTAACGGCACGGGCATCCAATACAGCTGGATGCAGCAACAGATCTCCGACGGGGCCGACTACGCCGAAATGAACCGTTTGGCCGGGGAAATCCCCGTAGGCAGCGAGGGGTTGCGGATCTACCCCTTTGGCAACGGGGCCGAGCGCATGCTGGAAAATGCCCGGGTAGGCGCCAGGATCAGCCAGCTGAACTTCAACATCCACAAGCGGCCGCATCTGTACCGGGCCGCTTTGGAAGGAATCGCCTTCGCTTTTGTCTACGGCATGGAAATCCTCTCGGGAGACGGGGTGGCACTGGACAAGATCCGGGCGGGTAACGACAATCTATTCCGGGCCAGGGTATTCTCTGAGACCATCACCACACTAACCGGGGCGGCCATTGAAATGGTGACCACTACCGGGGCGGCCGGGGCGGCGCGCGCTGCTGCCGTTGCAGCCGGAGCCTTCCCGTCCATGAAAGAAGCAACGGCCACGGACGCCGTACAACTCACCTACCACCCGCTTGATACGCCTGATCCCTATCGGGCTGCGTACCAGGCGTGGAAAAACGAACTGAATCACCTTTTAAAAATCCATAACGCATGATTACTACAGGAGACACTGAATATTTCAAAGGAATAGGGAAGATCCCCTTCGAAGGCAAGGGTTCCGATAACCCGCTGGCGTTCAAATACTACGACGAGAACCAAAAAGTAGGCGGCAAGACCATGAAGGAGCACTTCCGTTTTGCCATCTGCTACTGGCACACCTTTACCGGGCTGGGTGCCGACCCCTTCGGCGCACCGACCCAGCAGTTCCCCTGGTTGAAAAACTCAGACCCGCTGCAGCAGGCGAAAGACAAGATGGACGCGGCTTTCGAATTCATCACCAAGATCGGGGCGCCCTATTATTGCTTCCACGATTTTGACCTGATTGCCGAAGGCGACAGCCTGGCCGAATCCGAAAAGCGCCTGGACTTCATCACCGACTATGCCGCAGAGAAGATGAAGGCCTCCGGCGTAAAGCTGCTGTGGGGAACGGCGAATTGCTTCAGCAACCCCAGGTATATGAACGGGGCGGCCACCAACCCCGATTTCAACGTTCTGGCTGCTGCCGGGGCGCAGGTAAAGAACGCCCTGGACGCGACCATCAAGCTCGGCGGCGAGAACTATGTATTCTGGGGAGGTCGGGAAGGCTATATGTCACTCCTCAACACGGATATGGGCCGCGAACTGGACCATATGGCCCGGTTCCTGCATATGGCGAAAGACTATGCGCGCAAGCAAGGTTTTAAAGGCACCTTCTTTATTGAGCCAAAACCCATGGAACCCTCCAAGCATCAATACGATTTTGACGCGGCTACCGTGCTGGGCTTCCTGACCAAATACGACCTGCTGGACGACTTTAAACTGAATGTGGAAGTGAACCACGCCACGCTGGCTCAGCACACTTTTGAGCATGAGCTGCAGGTAGCGGCGGACAACGGCCTGCTGGGCAGTATCGACGCCAACCGCGGGGATTACCAGAACGGCTGGGATACCGACCAGTTCCCGGTAGACGTTTACGAACTTACCCAGGCTATGCTGGTGATCCTCCAGGCCGGGGGCTTTGCAGGTGGCGGGGTGAATTTCGATGCCAAGATCCGCCGGAATTCCACCGACCTGGCCGATATCTTCTATGCCCATATCGGCGGGATGGACACCTTTGCCCGGGCATTATTGGCTGCCCATGCCGTGCGTACGGAATCTAATTTTCTGAAGATGCGCAAGGCGCGCTATGCCTCGTTTGACAGTGGACAGGGCGCGGCCTTTGAGGACGGAAAACTAAGCCTGGAAGACCTGCATGCCTACGCGACGGAGAACCAGGACATCGCTCCGGCAAGCGGGCAGCAGGAACTTTACGAAAATCTGATCAACCAGTTCGTTTAGGGAAGATCCCTTTACGGAAATGCAACAGGGCCATTCCGGTCCGTCCGATGCCCGTTATTAGGCGGCGATTGTATCGGAACGGGCTCCGGTTATGGCCCTGCGATCAACAATAAATTGACCTGGCAGGCACAGCGCCCGCCATGCCTTCGCAGAAGTTCTGAATTTATTTTCAGCCGGAGCCTACGGAGCCCTCATTTTTGCGGGGTTTGCGGGTGGGCCCTTGCTCAATTTATCAATCGTTCAATTTTAGGGGGTCTATTTTTGTCGGTTGGGAATTTTCCCGATCCAGATTACGGCCCAAACGGAGTTTGTTGCTGGTCTTCATATCGGCATAACGAGGATCCGGGATGTAATCCTGTTTGGCCATTTTAACCACCTCGATGCTCAGGAACCCGAACTCGCTCACCACCTTGCCGTAGCAGCGGTAAATCCCCCGGCCCCGGAACCCGTACCGGGCGGCTACCGGCGGGAACAACACCGTGTCGAACACCTCCCCGTAGCCGTCGATAAAGGTGGCAAAATGCATGCGCTTCCCCGTGTGGGTCTTGGTATTCTTGACGGTGACCAGGTAGCCGTAGATGTCGATAGAACGGCCCAGGTATTCCGGCAGGTGCCGGCTGCCGTTGCGGTTCTGCACTGGCTGCTCCAGCAGCTCAAACGGGCTGCAGAGGCAAAACCCCAGCAATTCCAGCTCGGTAAAGGCGGTCTCCAGGTCCGTGCCTTCCAGATGGGGGATGCGGAACCGGCTCCGCTGCGGGGGGAACAAGCGGGGGTGTTCGCTCACCTTCCCCTTGGAGAGCAGCAGGTGCGCCTGCCAGAGCAGGCGGTGCTTCTCGGCCCCGGTGCTGCGGAACGCATCGATGCGGACCAGGATGCCGAGTTGTTCGATGGAGATGGGTACCCGGTCGATGAAGTCCTCCAGGCTGCGGAACGGGCCGCGTTCGCTGCGCTGTTTGACGATGCGGTCCATCACCCGGGACTCCAGTTCCTTCAGGTACATAAAACCCAGGTAAATGTCCTTGCCGTCGATCCGGTTGGCCACCTCGGAGCGATTGATGCAGGGCGGGTGCACCCGGGCGCCCTGCATCCGTGCCTCGTGCACGTAGTGCTCCGGACGGTAGAACCCGCCCCCGTTGTTGAGCACGGCTACCAGGTACTCCAGCGGGAAATACGCCCGCAGGAACAGGCTCTGGTAGCTCTCCACCGCATAGGAGGCCGAATGCCCCTTGGCAAAGGCGTAGCCCGCAAAGCTGGCTACCTGGTGCCAGATCTCCGAGATCAGCGATTCGGCGTAGCCTTTCCGGCGGCAGTTTTGGATGAATACGGCCCGCACGCGCTCAAATTCGTCCCGGGAACGGAATTTCCCGCTCATGCCGCGGCGCAGCACATCGGCCTCCCCCAGGCTCAGGCCGGCGAAGTAGTGGGCCACCTTGATCACGTCTTCCTGGTAGACCATCACCCCGTAAGTGTCGGGCATGATGTCCAGCAGCACCGGGTGGGCCTGTTTCACCCGCTCCGGGTCGCGGTGTCGCAGGATGTATTCGCGCATCATCCCGCTTTTGGACACCCCGGGGCGGATGATGGAACTGGCGGCCACCAGGCCCAGGTAGTTGTCCACCTCCAGCTTGCGCAAGAGCATGCGCATGGCGGGGGACTCCACATAGAAACACCCCATGCACTGGGCCGTTTTGATCAGGGTATTCACCCGGCTGTCCTGTTTGATCCGCGGGATGTCGTGAATGTCCACTTCGCGGGCGGCTTCGGGCTGGTTTACGCGGACGATCTCCAGGGCCTCCTTGATCTTGGCCAGGCCCCGCTGGCCCAGGATGTCGAATTTGTAGAGGCCCACATCCTCGGCGATCACCATGTCAAACTGGGTGGTGGGGAACCCTTTGGGCGGCAGGTGGGTGGCCGAAAACCAGTGCAGCGGCTTGTCGGCGATGAGGATGCCGCCGGCGTGCACGCTCAGGTAATTGGGCATCCCCTTGATCAGCTGCCCGTAACGCACCACCAGCCGGGCCACCTCGTCCAGGCGGGAGGACTCGTACACCCCGTCGCACAATTGATCGATTTCGGCCTTGGGCAGCCCGAACACCTTGCCCAGCTCCCGCACGATGCCCCGCTCGCGGAAGGTAACGTAGGTCCCCAGCAGGGCTACATGTTCAAAGCGCTCGAAGATGTACCGGGTGATCGCCTCCCGGTCCTTCCAGGAAAAATCGATGTCGAAGTCCGGGGGGTTGGCCCGGAACAGGTTGATAAAGCGTTCAAAGTACAGGTCCAGTTCGATGGGGTCCACATCGGTGATGCGCAGCAGGTAGGCGACGATGCTGTTGGCCCCGCTGCCGCGGCCCACGTAAAAGAACCCGCGCCTGCGCGCCTCGCCCACGATGTCCCAGTTGATCAGGAAATAGGACACGAAACCCTTTTGCCGGATCAGGTCCAGCTCCTTGGCGAGCCGGCTGCGGATCTCCGGGCCGGGATGGGGATAGCGGTACGGCATGCCTTCGAAGCACAGCCGCTCCAGCATCGCCTCGTCTTCCGTGCGGCTGCCCGTATACGTACTGAGGTTCTGCGGGCTGCGCGCCTCGGAAAAGTCAAAGCGGATGTGGCAGGCCTCCATCAGGGCCCGGGTATTTTCCAGGATGAACGAGTATTCGGCAAAGACCTCGGCCAGGTTGGCTACCGGGTACATGCAATCCTCCGGGCTGGCCTGTTCGGATTCGGGGAGTTTGGTCAGCAGCACGTTGTTGTCGATGGCCCGCAGCAGGCGGTGGGCGTTGTAATCGCGCTTGTTGCGGAAGGTGACCGGCTGCAGCACTACCAGCCGGTCGCGGTACTCCACCAGGTGGGAAAAGGGCAGCCGCCGCAGATCGCGGACGGACACCCCGATGTACTCATGCGGGGCAAAGGCATCCATCTCCGCCAGCAGCACGTGCTCAAAGGGGTAGACCACTACCGCCTCCGAAAAGGCAGGGGCCCGGTCCGGGAACGGGCGCTGCTCGTGCAGGTGTGCGGACAAAAAACGGTTCAGCTCAAAATACCCGGCATTGCTGCGGGCGAGCCCCACGAAGCAGGGCGTTACCCCGTTCCGGAAATCGATCCCCAGCAGCGGCCGCAACTCGAATTCCGGGGCCCTGCGCACAAAATTGAGCCCGGCCGAGGTGTTGTTGATGTCGGTCAGGGCCAGGCAGCGCACGCCGTTGTCGCGGGCCAGCTGCAGCAGGTCCACCTCGGAGAAGGTGCCGTAGCGAAGGCTGTAGTAAGTATGGCAGTTGATGTACATCCCCTTACTGTTTGCGGTGTGCCAGTACGATGGGCGGCTGCCCGTTGAACGGGTTGTGCATGCGCCCGATGGTGCGGGCCCCCATGCCCGAGGCCCGGATCACGCTCTTGTCGCCGAAGCGCTCGCGGATACGGTCCATGGCGGTATACAGGTTCAGGGCCTCCTCGGTATCCTCAAAGAGGTTGATCTGATAACAGCCGGGCACCAGGTGGCTGAAGCGCACCCCGATCAGGCGTACCAGCAACCGCCGGTCGTACAGCCGTTCGAACAGCCCCAGGATCTGGGGGATCAATTTGTGGTCCGCCGAGGTATAGGGGATGCGCAGCTGCTTGGAATAGGTGTTGAAATCCGAATAGCGGATCTTCACGGCGATGCAGGCCGTGAGTTTCTCTCCCCGGCGCAGCTGGAAGGCCAGGTTCTCGGTCATGGCGATCAGGATGCCGCGCAGCCGTGCCACATCGATCGTATCCCGGTCAAAGGTGCGCTCCGTAGAGATGGACTTGCGTTCGCAAAAAGGGATCACCGGCCGGTTGTCGATCCCGTTGGCCCGCTTCCAGATCACCGTACCGTTGGCCCCCAGCACCCGCTGCATCACCTCCAGCGGCATCTCCTGGACGGTCCGGATCTGCCTGAGGCCCAGGTTCCGCAACGTCTGGTAGGTCTGGTCGCCCACCATCGGGATCTTCTTGATGGAGAGCGGAGCCAGGAACGACTTCTCATAGCCGAAATCGATCTTGAGCTGGTTGTTGGGCTTGGCTTCCCCGGTGGCCACCTTGGAGACCACCTTGTTCACCGAAAGCCCAAAGGAGATCGGCAGGCCCGCCTCCCGGATGATGCGCTGGCGGAGCTCGGAGGCGTAGCGGTAACAACCGAAGAAGCGGTCCATGCCGGAGAGGTCCGCATAGAACTCGTCGATGCTGGACTTTTCAAAGAGCGGCACCTGCTCCTTGATGATCTCGGTAACCTCGTCCGAATGCTTGCTGTAGGTGCCGGCGTTGCCGCGGATTACCACGGCCTCAGGGCAGAGTTCCCGGGCCATCCGCATAGGCATGCCCGAATGGACCCCGTAGCCCCGGGTCTCGTAACTGCAGGCGGCCACCACGCCCCGGTCGCTGAGGCCGCCCACCAGGATGGGTTTTTGCTTCAACCGGCTATCCAGCTTGCGTTCCACCGACACGAAAAAGGTGTCCAGGTCCAGATGAAGGATCGTTTTTTGCATCGCTTCCCGAAAAAGAGGGATGCTAATTTATGGATATTTTCCATTTTTTTGGAATATTTCCTATTGAAATGATGTTAAAAATGAAAGGGGGCTAAGGCCCCGCCAGGAGCTTGCAGGGAGGGTCGGTATCTTAAAGACGGGTGGGTGGGGGCGCCTCTCTTGGTTATTCCTGAAAAAACGCCATAATCGCAACGGCAAAAGCCTCGGTATGGTAGGTGCCGTTATGGTCCCCGGGCACAATCTTCAGGCTTGCGGCCGGGAACACCGCTTGTAATTCGGCTGGTGAACCGTTATCGGTATCCTCCGACCCGGCAATCACCAAAACCGGGATCGCTACCCTGGCGAGCTGATCCGCGGAGGGGGATGGCTGGAAATCCTGCTGCAGTCCGAGGCTTTCCATGTCAGCCCCGATAGAGCGCGCATAGCGAACCGCACCGGCCGTTACCGAATCGGGTTCCGCCCGGCCGGAAAACGCATCGGCAAAGCGGTGGCGGCGGTCCCAATCCGGGTTGGTGAAATCCAGCCCCATGCCCCCCATTACCGCTTTGGTAATGCGCGGTTCCCGGGTAAGCCATTCGGCCAGGACAATGGAGCCACGGGAATACCCCACTACATAGAACCTGTCCAGCGACAAATGGTCGGCAAGGGCAGACATATCTCGGGTTTCGGCCTCGTCGCGGTAAGCAGCCGGGCCGTGCGGGCGGTCGGATGCGCCATTGCCGCGCAGGTCCGGCCGGACCACCCGATATCCGGCAGCCAGCAAATCCTGATACAAGCGGCCCCTGCCCCAGGATGCGCCGGTATTGAGAAATCCATGGAGGAGGACCACG
>JBNKHB010000003.1:21304-25766 GCA_050290125.1 Robiginitalea sp. | reverse complement strand
GCAGGTACTTTTTCTGATTCAGGATTTCGCCGTGAAAGAAATCCTCAAAACCGGACATCAGCGTATCGACCTCCTGTTTGGACTGTCCGCGGAGTTCTCCGATAAAATAGAAATACTCCTCGGGGGTGAGGTAGCCGATCAGGAAGCTCTCGTCGATAAAGGCGGCCGTATACGGTTTCCAGGCCTCGCTGCTGCTCACCTCGATCTCCTTGTTGAGGATCCGGCCGGTGGTAGGTTCGATCAGGTCCAGCAACAGGCTGAAAAAAGTGGTTTTACCCGCCCCGTTATTTCCGACCAACCCGAAGCTTTCCCCGGTAGGAACCTGCAGTTCCGGGAGGTCCAGTACGGTTTTGTCGCCATAAACTTTGGTCAGTGCTTCTGCTCGTATCATCTCTTATGCTTTAACTCTTTTCGGCGTAGGCCTTCAGGGTCTTGTACTTTTCTTTTTTGTAAATGCTTTCGATCAGCGCAAAGACGCGATCCTTGAAGGTGAAGCCCAGCACCCCGGTAAGCGCTACCGCCAGGTAGCCAGCCGTGCCATTCACCGCCCACTCGCCCAGCCAGTACACCACCATGGGCAACAAAAGCTTTGGAATGGTCAGCAGCAACGTCTTGCCGTTAAAGGCCTGCCGGTCCCCGAATGCCTTCTTGTTGGAGCTGAGGTCGATGGGGGTTTTGATATAGGCGCCTCCCCACAAGACCAGGTAGGAGTTCACGCCGATATTGTAAACGGCCCCAACCAGCATGGCCAGGTAGGCCTCCCAACCAAAGAAGAGGTAAAAGGTAGACAACAGGGTGCTCACCGCCGTGGCGATAACGATCAGCCACCATTTGGAACTGAGGTATTCCCGGTACCGGATGTTCTGGCTCATCATCAGTGGGTAGTAGGCGCTGTCCCAGCTGGGCACATACTGCCCGAAGGTGAAGAGGAAGCCGCCCGTCACAAAGATCCCGGCAAACACCTTCCAGGCCGGGTTTTCGTATACCTCCAGGGACCCGGTCACAAAGAGCAGGCCATAGAGCAGGAACAGGACGCTAACGATCACGGCAGTCCGCGAGCGCTTGTTCCGTTTGATGAGTTTGATGTCGTTCTTGAGGAACGTGCCCAGGTTTCCGAAACGATTCAGCCAGACATAGTCCTCCGTCTTGCCTTCGGCTTTTCGGGTGGCCAGGCCGGCATCCAGGTACATATGCGCCTTAAAGTAGCGATAAGCCCCGATGGCTGCAGCCACCAGTACCAACCAGGGAACTATGGCTGTCCAGGGCATGTCGTAAAACAGGTCAAAAACGGGACCGGTATAAGCGGTGATGTCGAACCAGCCGTAATATTGGGAAACCCCCAACAGGCCAAGCACCAGCAAAACCGGGTAAAAGATCCGGTCCACATTGTTGATGAGGATATTAAGGAAGTTGTTCGTAAAGAAGAAGGCGAAACAAGCCAGGTGCCATCCGATGACGGAAGCGGCCGGATATCCTTTGATCAACAGGACGATCGAAAAGGGAACGAAGAAAAAGGCGTGGCTGATGTTGAAAAAGGACAAAAGGGTCTTTCCCAGGGAATACCGGACCACCTCCGACTTGGCCAGCGGCAGGTAGAGCAGCGGCCGGATGTTCATCACCGGCATCTTTTGCAGCATATAGCGCAGGTACAGGTCCATCGCCAGGTAATAGATCATAAAACGGTTCACCACGCGAAGCGGATCGCCCAGGCCGGCCTCTTCGATAATGAAAAAAGACCCCACCCCAAGGCTCAGGAATACCAATATGAAATACAGCGCGCCCAGACCCTGCAGGATCTTGAACCAGATCTCGGTCTTAAAGGAAGCGGAGCGGATGAAAGCCTTCCATTGAAGGCTGGCAAAACGTCTGAACATATCGGTTGGCGGAACGGTTCAAGGATTAGTTGCAAAGATGCGCCAAAAGTTACAGCCTATTTACCACAGGGATCCCATCCGTCATATATGAGCGTTTGCGTAGCTTTGCACAAAATTTTTTTTGCGCATGAGCCAATTCCACCCCCTGACCGTTAGCCGGATCCGGCGCTTAACCCCAAATGCGGTTGCAGTGAGCCTGCAAGTTCCGGGATCCGCGGCGGACCACTTTGCATTCAGCCCCGGTCAATATATCACCATCCGACACCAAAGCGCCAAGGGCGAGCTGCGCAGGGCCTATTCCATTTCATCGGATCCCCGGGACCCGGAACTCACTGTCGGCATCAAAAAAGTGACCGGGGGTACCTTCTCGGTCTTTGCAAACGAGGTGCTGAAGGAGGGGGATACCCTGGAGGTCATGCCGCCCCAAGGTCGGTTCATATATAATCCTAATGAAGTTAGCGGGCCGGTAATTGCCTTTGCCGCCGGCAGCGGGATAACGCCGGTAATGAGCATTATCCGCGCTTTTCTTCAACAGCCTGGCAACGAACCGTTTGTGCTCGTTTACGGCAACCGAAGTGCGGAGGAGACCATGTTCCGGGATGATATCCTTGAACTGCAGGAGGCAAACCCGGACCGGTTCAAGGTCTACAATCTATACAGCCGCAGCCGGGAAGATAACAGCATGTTCGGCCGGATCGAACGCAGCACGGCAAATTTTGTGCTTCGCAATAAACACAAGGAACTGGACTTTGCCCGCTATTACCTCTGCGGGCCCCAGGAAATGATCGAGATGCTGGAGGCCACCCTGAAGGAGAACGGCATTCCCGATGAGCGGATCCTGCACGAACTCTTTACCGAACCGGAAGGGGAAGACACCCTGGCCGAAGACCTGGAAGGGAAGACCCGCCTTCACGTCCTCCTGGACGACCAGCCGCACGAATTATTGATGGATCGCAAATCGGTAGTGCTGGACGCCGTACTGGACGCCGGCATCGATGCCCCCTACAGCTGCCAGGGCGGGGTCTGCAGCACCTGTATCGCCCGGGTGAGGGAAGGCAGCGCCCAGATGGCCAAGAACCAGATTCTTACCAATTCGGAAATTGAACAAGGGCTGATCCTGACCTGCCAGGCACACCCCACTTCCGCCCTATTGAAGGTGGATTACGACGACGTATGAACCCCGGGAACGCTGCCGGCCCGTTCTGCCAGTACCCCGCTTGCATATCCGTAGCCAATCTCAAAGGCCTTCTCGATCCCGGACTTGTCCAGCACGCCGATCTTCTCCAGTTCCTTGGGCTCAAAAACCAGTTGGCATCGACTGATCTTTTCGCGGTTGATCGCATACATCATCAGGCCGGTGGTGCGGTTGGCCAGTTGCCAGGAAGAGCGGATATCCTTCCGGCTCACAGAAGTTACCACGGAGACATTGCTTCCGATCACGTAAGACGCCTGAGGCTCTATCGGTTCCAGGGGAAAATTATTCATGATGCCGCCGTCCGCATACAATTCGTCACCTATGGTTACCGGGCTGAAGATCGGCGGCAGGGCGGCGGAGGCCAGCAAAGGCCGGATCAACTCGCCGCTATGGAAAATCCGCTCCTCGCCCTTCATCAGATTCGTGGCCACTACATATAAGGGCAGGCCCAGGTCTTCAAAGGAATTGTGCGGCCAGTAGGATTCAAAGGTTTTATAATACCGTTCGGTATCAAAGAGGCCAGGCTTGCTGATACTAAAGAAATTATACCGGAACAGCGGGGTGTCCTTAAAGAAGGCCATCATGTCACTGACCTCTGCCCCGCCCGCATATAGGGCACCCACAAGGGCCCCTACGCTGCTGCCGGAGATCCATTGCGGCCGGATACCGTATTCCCCCAGCGCCTTCAGCATGCCGATATGCGCCATCCCCCGGATCCCACCGCCGGAGAGCACCAACCCGATCCCATTTTTCGGAGTTGCCTTCATAATCCGGCCAAGGTACGAAATGAGCGCTGAAACCTTTCAGACATTTTTGAGGGGTTGGTTACCATCAAAACAAAGGCCGCGGCGTTCAGGCACCGAAATACCTTCACCCCGCGGCCTTCTCAGGAAACAGCTTCCTTTCTTACCAGCTCTGGCTAACACTAAAGCTAATGACGGCTTTGTGCTTTCCGAATATTATGAATTCATGCCAAATGCATAGTAGTAAACCTTTTCGCTGTCCCGGTAGCGGCCTTCCAGCATGACGCCGCCCTCTTTCTGGCCTTCCAGGGCGCGTTTCAGCTCTTCTACGTTACCGACTTTACGGCCATTTACGCGGGTAATGATAAAGCCTTCACGTATCTGTGTCTCGCGGCGCAACTTGCCGGGATAGAGTTTTACGACTTCCACGCCGCCGTCCAGATCTAAGTCGGAAGCCACCTCATCGTCCAGGTTGCCGAAATCGGCCCCCAGGTGGTTCCACAGCTCCAGGTCGGCGCGCTTCACCACCTCGGTGTTCCCGGCCGTATTCATCAGTACGGCCTCTGTCATTTGTTCCTTGCCGTCGCGCAGGTAGGTTACTTCCACCTTATCCCCGGGACGGTAACCGGCGATCAATTCCTGCAGACGCG
>JBNKHB010000003.1:9363-21294 GCA_050290125.1 Robiginitalea sp. | reverse complement strand
TCCTTGCCATTTACTTCAGTAATAATATCGCCTTCACGGATTCCGGCTTTTGCCGCTGCGCTTTCTTCGTTCACGGCAGCCACATAAACCCCGGCGACCATGTCGATGCCTTTTTCATCTGCCAGGCGGCCATCCATGTTCTGGATACGCACGCCCAGGATTCCACGTTGCACTTTCCCGTACTCCAACAGGTCCTCTACCACTTTGGAGACAATATTGCTGGGTACGGCAAAACCGTATCCGCTGTAGCTGCCTGTACGGCTCGCGATGGCGGTGTTGATGCCGACCAGATCTCCATTCAGGTTTACCAGGGCCCCGCCGCTATTCCCCGGGTTAATGGCGGCATCGGTTTGCAGGAAACTTTCCACTGCCAGTTCTTCGCGGTTGATGTTGATGCTCCGGGCCTTGGCGCTGATGATCCCGGCGGTAACCGTGGAGTTCAGGCTAAAGGGGTTGCCGATGGCCAGCACCCATTCGCCAACTTCCACGTCGTCGGAGTTGACCAGTGAAAGGGCATTCAGGTCTTCCGCTTCGATCTTGAGAAGTGCAAGGTCCGTAGTGGGATCCGTGCCGATGACCTTGGCGGGATACGTGCCATTGTTGTGCAGGGTCACCTCAATTTCGTCTGCCTGGGCAATCACGTGGTTGTTGGTAACAATATATCCCTTGTCGTTGATGATCACACCTGAACCGGTACCCACGCGCGGTAGGGTTTCAGGTTGGCGGCCGCTGTCATTCTCGCTGTCGTCCTCGGGATTCTGGAAATATTGCCCGAATGGGTTGTTGCGGAAGAATTCCCTGAAGGGATCGGGCAGCTGGCGGTAACCGTCATACGACTGGGTGCCGCGGGAGGTGATATGGACCACGCCATCCAACACTTTTTTGGTTGTCTCGGTAAAATCGATCGGACGGATGTTCCCATCCTTGTCGGCCGTATACATCACGGGCTTCCCCGTGGTGTCGGTCACCTTGTTGAGGGTTACTTTGTCCGGTCCCTCTATCCGGTTAATGCCTAGAACGGCAAGGCTGACCAGCAATGCGATCAGTCCGGAAAACAAATACGTGCGCGTTGCGCTGTTTTGTCCTTTTGTTTTCATGATACTCAAACTGTTTTATTAGCTACTATTTTCGGCATAAAAGGCGACAAAGGCTATGCCAAATACCAGGGTGTCAGTGCTAAAATTTTTTTAAAATTACAGGCGCTCGCAGGCCTGCTCCCCAAAAAAATCCGGTCTGGCCGTAATGCAGGAATTCCGGGGCCGACAGACTTGCTGTAGATTTTGCCGTAAGTTTGGCAGAATTTAAAATCTCAGGCGATGGCAGGAAGTTATTACGATCCGGCGGACCTCCGGAAATTTGGCAGTATCACCGAGTGGAGCGAGGAACTCGGCACGCGGTTCTTTGAGTATTACGGCAAGGTGTTCGAAGAGGGCGCCCTGAGTGCCAGGGAAAAATCCCTGATCGCCCTGGCCGTCTCTCACGTGGTTAAATGTCCCTATTGCATCGACGCTTATACCAAGGACGGGTTGCAGCGCGGCATCACAAAAGAAGAGATGATGGAGGCCGTGCACGTAGGTGCCGCCATTGAGAGCGGCGCTACCCTGGTCCATGGGGTGCAAATGATGAACAAGTACAATAAACTCTCCATGTAGGAGGCTTTCCCTTCCCCCAAACATAAGCGAACGATGGCCACGAAATCCTTAAAGGCGAGAAACGAGCCCCTGGCAGAAACCGCCCGGCAACTGGAGTACCTCGACAACGGCATTTTCGCCTCGGGGGAACTCCCGCGGTTCAAAGACAAGCTGGAGGCATCCGGGCTTGCCCCGCTCAGGCCGGCAACGCTGGAGGTATTACAGCTTAACCTGGGCTATATGTGCAACCAGGTTTGTGCGCACTGCCATGTGGATGCCGGGCCGGACCGCAAAGAGATCATGACGCGGGAAACCATGCAACACTGCCTGGACGTGATCCGGCGCTCCGGGGCACATACCCTGGATCTGACCGGCGGGGCCCCGGAGATGAACCCGGATTTCCGCTGGTTTGTGGAGGAGGCTTCCAAGGCGGGGATCAGGGACTTTATCGTCCGCTCGAACCTGACGATCATCCGGGCCAACAAGAAATACCACGACCTGCCCGAATTCTTTGCCCGCCATGGCGTTCACGTAGTGTCCTCCCTGCCCCACTACACGCGTGGCAAGACCGACAAGCAGCGGGGCGACGGCGTCTTTGACAAGTCGATCGAAGCCTTGCGGCAGTTGAACATCGCAGGTTACGGCCAACAGGACAGCGGGCTGGTGCTGGATCTGGTCTACAACCCGGCAGGCGCCTTCCTGCCGACGGACCAGGCTGCGCTGGAGGCCGACTTCAAACAGGCCTTGAAGACGGATTTCGGCATTGTCTTCAACAACCTTTTCTGCATAACAAACCTGCCGATCTCGCGCTTCCTGGAATATCTGATCGCATCGGAGAACTACGAGGACTATATGACGGCCCTGGTGGAGGCTTACAACCCGCAGGCGGTCCCGAACGTCATGTGCACGAACACTTTGTCCGTGAGCTGGGACGGCTGGCTCTACGATTGCGATTTCAACCAGATGCTGGGCCTGAAGGTGGACTCCGGCATCCGGCATATCTCGGACTACAACGAAGCCGCGTTGCAGGAACGCGACATCGTGATCTCCCAGCATTGTTATGGCTGCACCGCCGGGGCCGGCAGCAGCTGCCAGGGCACGGTTGCCTGAGGATTGTAGCCTTTGGTCGGGCAGGGGGCCGGTCGTTCATCCGCCTTTTTGAACCCTTTAACCGACCGGGCGGTCGGTTTGCATTTTCTAAATTCGTGTCGTACATCGGATTTTCTTCCGATGATCGAGAAATTCAACGGCTTCGTCCGAATATCCTGCCCCTTTTTGACATCCGCGGGTTCTTTGTATGTGACCGCCTGGTCGGTTACCCAAATCTTATTAAAAATGGACAAGAACCTGAAAAGCATGGCTACCATGCACCGTATGCAAGTAAGCGGCCTGGAGTTATTTTACGCCCAGGGCTACTACAACACCAGCATCGGCGACATCCTGAAGACCCTGAACCTTTCCAAGGGCGCCTTTTACCACCATTACACCTCAAAGGAGGAGTTCTTTATCAGCATTATCCAGAACCTGGTGTTCCGGAAAGTGTACAGCATGCTCATAGAGCCCATCGAAGGTGAGGAAAACCCGTTCCGGGTGATCGAGACCTGTCTGGACGACGCGCTGGCCACTGCCGAGCACAATGAAATGGACTACGGTTTTGTTCTGGCGAACTTTATGAATGAATTCAACGGGCGCAACGAAAAGATCAGCGCCTACTTAAAGGATATCTGCAAGGTCTGGGAGGTGAACCTGGTTACATCCCTGCAAAAAGGGAAGACCGACGGTTTTGTGGAGCGGCATGTGGACAGCGAAGGTGTTGCCGCCTTTATCATCTCCTCCTATTTCGGGATCCGCACGCTGATGGTGGGCGGGAACTGCAAAATGCTCCGCTACAATTACATCCAGCAGCTGCGCAATTACTTCCGGCCGTTGTCTCCGGTAGTGGTCGCCTGATCCTACGGGGTTTCCTTAAGGATTTCCAGGATGCGCCCAACCACCCGGGCCGGGGAGATGGATTCCATGGCTTTCTCGTAGCCCTCGGGAACCCGGTTGCCGTATACGGAGGTCGGGATTTGCGGAAATCGCTCCCGATCGGAGGTAAGCTGGTTGGCCTCGGGTTGCCCGAAAGGCGCAAAACCGGCAAAAGGATGCGTAACCCCCCAGAGCGTTACCACCGGCAGGCCGTACATGGCCGCCAAATGCCCGTTACCGCTGTCCATGGACAACATCAGGCGCAGGTTGGAGATCAAGGCCAGTTCCTCGCTCAGCGTACCCTTGCCCGCTACACAGTTGCAATTCTCAAACTCCCGCTCCCATTCCAATAGCAAGGCTGTTTCCCGGGAACCGCCCCCAAAAAGATAGATCCGGATATCGGGATGCTCCGCCAACTTCCGGAGGACCTTCTTCATCAATTCAGGCGGATAGCATTTCCCCTCATGGGCTGCAAACGGGGCGATCCCGATCGCAATAGTCCTCGCATCCGGCCTCGGCAGCCCGGTCAATTCCGGCCAGGCTTCTGCCTTCAGCACGTCCGCCCCGGTCAATTCGACCGGATATCCCAATGATTCGAATACCTTGGCATACCGCTCATGGGTGCTCTTAAGGGGTGCCCAGGTCTTATGCTCCGCCGCCGTGAGTCGTTTCTTTTCGGCCCGCCCCTTATCCAGCTGAGCAACGGGGATCCCCGAACCTTTCATAAAAAACCCCAGGATCCGCGAACGCAGCACAAAATGCAGGTCTGCAATCCCATCGGGCCGCAGTCGCCTCAGTTCGGTACGCAGCCGCCAGAGCCCCGGCAGGCCCCTGTGCCTGCTTTCCGTATGGGCAGGGTGGGTCTTGAGCCCAGGAATGCGCTGTGGTACGGGTGTATAATGGGGTTTGGTAATAAAGGTTAGGGAGATTCCGGGATACGACCGGCGAAGGGCGAGCAATACGTGGACGGCCATGGCCACGTCCCCCAGGGCGGATAGCCGGAACACCAGCAGATGCGGGCTATTGCTTTCTTTCACGCAATACCGGGTTAAGCTCCTCGTCGTTGTACATTTTCATCTGTTTATAGACCTTCATGTACTTGCGCCCGGCTGCAATATCCTCCAAAAGCTGGTCGATGGCCGTGGACAGGTCTTCCCGCTGTTCCAGCAAGACCTCCAGTTTCCGCTGGCATTCCCGACGGTGCGCATCCGAGGCATCGACGCGTTCGGCTTCTTCGCGCATGTGGTAGATCTTTAACTCGAGGATCGAAAGCCTGTCAATGGCCCAGGCGGGGCTTTCGGTGTTGATGGTCGCGTCAGGCAAAGGCGATACCGACTGGTATTTTTGTAGGAAGTAACTATCGATATACTCTACGAGGTCGGTACGGACCTGGTTGCTCGCGTCGATCTTTCGCTTCAGGACCAGGGCCCCGGCCGGATCGATCTCAGGGTCCCGGATCAGGTCCTCATAGTGCCACTGAACGGTGTCAATCCAGTTCTTGCGATAGAGCAGATGCTCAATAGCATCCTTTGGATACGGGTTCTCCATGGGTTGGTCCACCCGGTCCGTTACGTGGTACGTATCTATGCTCTCGCGGAAGACTTCAACTGCGCGTTTGCTGAACATATCTTGGCCTTTGCGCAAAGATACCGCTTATTTGACAACCCACTCGCCCAGCATTACTGCAACGCTGAGCAGCAGGGCGCCGAGCAGCATCCCTTCCCGGATATTGTCACGCCGCAGGGATTCGATATACTTGGACAGGATTACTGTGGCCGGGAAGAAGGTAAGGATCACCGGATTGCCCTGGGTACCGCTTCGCAGCAATACGATGGCCATCCCGAACAGCAAACAAATGGCAATCAGCCGCATGCTGACGATCTTCCCGTGTCCGGTCTTTCCCAGTTTAAGGAATCCGACAAACCCGGTCACCAGGATGGCCACCAGGTAAAGCGAGAGTTTTACCGCATTGCGCCAATGCGACCAGTACTCAGCGGTGCCTTCCCATTCCAGACCATAGTGCAAACGGAAATAATCCGGCTGCCCGGCCAGCAGAGATACCGCATAGGCAATGATCCCAACGGTAAAAACGGCGGCCAGGGGGATGAGCCAGTTCCGGATGTTCTCCGGCTGGTAGAAATAAACGTAAAGCCAAACCAGCAACAGGAACAGCAGCATCCAGTCCACCAGCAAACTGGAAACCGCAATCCAAAGGGAAGCATCAAAGACCTTGGATTTTACCTCCCGGAGTGATTTCAGGCTGATCAGGCGCCGCATGGCCAGCAGCAGGAATAAGTTAGCGACCACCGCGCTCCCGTCCAACAGGGTTTCCGGAAACAGGATGGTCAGCAGGCCGAAAAAATAGATCGCATAGGAGTGGGCCCCGGTCAGCTGATTCCGCTGTACGATAAAATTGACCGCCAGCACACTGAAGAGCAACACGCTTGCATAGAACAGGTCGCCGGGCAGGGTGTCAACCGTGAGTTGCGGGCCGAAGCGCAACCCTTTTACCAGCCAGTAGAAACCGAACAATACGGATAAAACCAGAATGTAATTGACGGGTTTTGTTTTGCCAAAAACACTTGAAATCATTGGCAGTTTTCGTATGTTTGCAAAGTAAATATAGCCACAATGAGAGCTTTTTTTGAAGGCATCGAAGATTTATTTGTCAATGTACTGTTCGCCCCGTTTGACCTCTTCCGCTTTATGGAAAGCTGGTGGGCCTCCAATGCGGTGAACTGGATGTTTTTCATCCTGGGGGTGATCGCCATGGTATATTGGCTCGGCCAATTGCGGTTGTTTGACAGCCGCGGTGAAGAAGACCACAGCATCACTGCCCACTCATACCTGGACTAAGCCGCCTTCTGGCCGCTACAAGTCAAATCCGATATCTTTCCGGTAGTACGCCTGCGGAAAACTGATTCGCTGCAGGTTTTCGTATGATTTTTTTAAGGCACCCCTGAACTCCGGCGCCAGGGCCGTAACGGCCAGCACCCGGCCGCCGTTACTCAGCGTTTGCCCGTTTTCGCCGGTCCGCGTTCCTGCGTGGAATACCACCGCGTCTGTCACCAAATCCAGGCCGCTGATCGGCTTGCCTTTCTCATACGCTTCGGGATATCCGCCGGATACCATCATGACCGTGGTAGCCGCCTCTGGCGATACCTCCAGGTCTGCCCCTGCCAGTTTCCCGTCGGCCGCTGCCTGCAGCAAGGCAACCAGGTCCGACTTGAGCCGGGGGATGACCACTTCGGTCTCCGGGTCTCCCATCCGCACGTTGTACTCAATGACCATGGGGTCTTCTCCCACCTTGATCAGGCCGATGAAGATAAACCCGACATAGGGGATACCCTCTTTGCGGAGCCCCTCGATGGTAGGTTTAATAATGCGGTCTTCTATTTTGGCCATAAAGGCCTCATCGGCAAAAGGTACGGGGGACACCGCTCCCATGCCGCCGGTATTCAGCCCGGTATCCCCTTCACCGATCCGCTTGTAGTCCTTGGCGGTGGGGAGGATCTTGTAATCCTTGCCGTCTGTAAGTACAAAGCAGCTTAGTTCAATGCCATCCAGGAATTCCTCGATGACCACCTTGGCGCTGGCATCCCCGAATTTTGCATCCAGCAGCATGGCCCGCAATTCCTGTTTGGCCGCCTCCAGCTCATCCAGGATCAGGACGCCCTTGCCCGCAGCAAGTCCGTCTGCCTTTAGTACATAGGGAGGTTGGAGCGTTTCCAGGAAGGTAAAGGCGCTCTCCAGCTCCTCCGGCCCAAAGCTTTGGTAAGCGGCTGTCGGGATGCCGTGCCGGCTCATAAAGGCCTTGGCGAATTCCTTGCTGCCCTCCAGGCGGGCGCCTTCGCCGGACGGCCCGATAATGCCGACGTGGTCAAGCGATGGGTCGCGCCGGATATAATCGCGTATCCCCTTTACCAGGGGCACCTCCGGCCCCACGACCAGCATGTCGATCTGTTTTTCCTTAAGCGTGTTGGCAATAGCCGGGAAATCGTCCACGGCCAGCGGCAGGTTGGTAGCCACTCCTGCGGTTCCCGCATTGCCGGGAGCCACAAAGAGCTTTCCCAGACGTTCGCTCTGCCGGAGTTTCCAGGCCAGGGCGTGTTCACGTCCGCCGGATCCCAAAACCAAGATGTTCATGTTACTGGATTTTGGGCAAAAATAGGGGTTGAGGCCGAAAGATACAGTGTCCGGCCGTCACTAATTAGCGTTTGTTGCGCTCGGTGAAATCGCGGTGATCCTTGCGCTCCAGTTCTTCCCTGGAAAGGGTCTTGAAATACTCGAAGGTTTTTCGCATGCCTTCTTCCCGGCCCACCTTCGGTTCCCAGCCCAAAAGTTCCTTGGCCTTGGTGATGTCGGGCTGCCTTTGCAACGGATCGTCCTTGGGCAGCGGCTTGTAAACGATCTTCTGGTCCGTGCCGGTAAGCTTGATGATCTCCTCCGCAAAGTCGCGGATCGTGATCTCATGCGGGTTGCCGATATTCACCGGCAGGGAATAATCGGAAAGCAACAGGCGGTAAATGCCTTCCACCTGGTCGTCCACATAGCAGAAGGAACGCGTTTGCGAGCCGTCGCCGAATACGGTGAGGTCCTCTCCGCGCAGGGCCTGCCCCATAAAGGCAGGGATCACGCGGCCATCGTTCAGCCGCATGCGCGGGCCGTAGGTGTTAAAGATCCGCACGATCCGGGTCTCCAGCCCGTGAAACCTGTGGTAGGCCATGGTGATGGATTCCTGAAAGCGCTTGGCCTCATCATATACCCCTCTGGGGCCGATGGTATTCACGTTGCCGTAGTACTCCTCCGTCTGCGGGTGGACCAGGGGATCCCCGTAGACCTCGGAAGTGGACGCGATCAGGATACGCGCCTGCTTCTCCTTGGCCAGCCCCAGCAGGTTATGGGTGCCCAGGGCACCTACCTTCAGGGTCTGGATGGGGATCTTCAGGTAATCGATCGGGCTGGCCGGGCTGGCAAAGTGCAGGATATAATCCAGCTTGCCCGGCACATGGACAAATTTGGTCACATCGTGGTGGTAGTACTCAAAGTGCTCCAGCTTAAAGAGGTGCTCGATGTTCTTGAGATCGCCGGTGATCAGGTTGTCCATGGCGATGACATGGTACCCTTCCGCGATAAATCGGTCGCAGAGGTGGGAACCGAGGAATCCGGCCGCGCCGGTGATGAGGATGCGTTTCACTAGCTATTAGGTGCTTGGGTTATGATTTGCTACGGCCGATCGATTCGTAATGGAAGCCCTCGGACTTCATTTCACCCACGTCATACAAGTTCCGTCCGTCAAAGATCACGGGCTCCTTGAGCAATTCCTTGATCACTTCAAAATTCGGGTTGCGGAACACGCCCCATTCGGTACAGATTACCAGGGCATCGGCATCTTCCAGGGCTCCGTACATGCCAGGGGCAAATGCAATGGAATCCCCCAGTTTGCGCTTTACGTTATCCATCGCCTCCGGGTCAAAGGCGGTTACCTCTGCCCCTGCCTGCAGCAATTCGTCAATGATATACAGGGACGGGGCTTCGCGGATGTCATCGGTTTCCGGCTTGAAGGCCAGGCCCCAGATCCCGATGCGCTTGCCGCTCAGGTCACCCCCGAAATACTTCTTGATCTTGGGGATCAGGGCGGTCTTTTGTTTCTGGTTTACGTCGATCACGGACTCCAGGATCCTGAAGTTGTACTCGGAATCCTTTCCGGACTTGTGCAGGGCCTTCACGTCCTTGGGGAAACAAGACCCGCCGTAGCCGATGCCGGGAAAGAGGAAACGCTTCCCGATCCGGGAATCCGTCCCCATGCCGATCCGGACCTTGTCCACATCCGCTCCCACGCGTTCGCAGAAGTTCGCGATCTCGTTCATAAAGGTGATCTTGGTTGCCAGGAACGCGTTCGCCGCGTATTTCGTCAGCTCGGCGGATTTCTCGTCCATGATGATCACCGGGTTGCCGGAACGCACGAACGGTTTGTAAAGCTTTTCCATCAGCTCGATGGCCCGGGGAGAACTGGCCCCCACAACGATCCGTTCGGGTTTCAGGAAGTCATCCACGGCAAAACCTTCGCGAAGGAATTCCGGGTTGGATACCACGTCGTAATCCACCTTGGCATTCTTGGCAATGGCGGCATGCACCTTGTCGGAGGTGCCGACGGGTACCGTGCTCTTGTCCACAATTACTTTATACTCTGAGATGAGCTTGCCGATCTCGTCGGCCACGCCAAGCACGTATTTGAGGTCTGCGGAACCATCTTCGTCTTCCGGGGTAGGCAGTGCCAGGAAAACAATGTCCCCATGGTCCAACCCTTCCTTCAGGGAGGTGGTAAAGGTGAGGCGGCCCGCATTGATATTCCTTTCAAACAGCACATCCAGGTGCGGCTCATAAATGGGGACTTCCCCTTGTTGCATGCGCTTGACTTTGGCTTCATCGATGTCAACGCATACTACTTCGTTTCCTGTTTCGGCCAGGCAGGTCCCGGTAACCAGGCCTACGTAACCGGTTCCAACAACGGATACTTTCATGCTTTATTCGGGTTTAGTAAGAATCTGCTTTTAGAGCGTTTTTGCGGGCCCAATATTATTCAATAGGTACGTGACCCGCAATAGTTTTGGATTAACAGCCCGTTTATGGGACAAAAGAAACGATTTATTTTCTGACGGAGTTTTCTCTAACCGTTATTAATACGCCTTCTCCTCGCCCCGCGCCATATTTAGTACGGTCTGTACGATGATTTTCAGGTCCAGCAGGAACGACCAGTTCTCGATATAAAAAATATCGAACTTGATCCTGCCCTGGATATCGCTGTCGTGGGACACCTCTCCGCGATAGCCACGCACCTGGGCCAGGCCGGTGATCCCGGGTTTAACGAAGTGACGGACCATGTACTTGTCCACCCTGCTTGCGTACTCATCCGTATGGCGCAGCATATGGGGCCTTGGCCCCACCACGGACATGTTCCCGAAGAGCACGTTATAGAATTGCGGCAGCTCGTCGATGTTGGTCTTGCGGATGAACTTGCCGATCCGGGTGACCCGCATGTCGTTTTTGCCCGCCTGCATCTGGTCCGCATCCCGGTTGAGCGCCATGGAACGGAACTTGTAGCAATTGAATTCGCGGTTGTCCAGGCCCGTTCGTTTCTGGACGAAGAAAACAGGGCCCCGGGATTCCAGAGTGATCAGCAGCGCCATCAGCGGCCCGATCCAGATGAGCAGCCCGAAAACCATCACCAGGGAAAACGCGATGTCAAAACTCCGCTTGAGCAAGGCGTTGATCGGGTTGTGCAAGGGGATATCCCGCAAGGAGAGAATGGGCAGGTAGTCGTAATATTCCAGCTTTAGCTTTTTGGAATAGATGTTCTTGTTGTCGGGCAGGAATTTGAGCGTTTTCAGGTTGTTGTCCGCAAAATTGATGAAGTCCACGATCTCCGTATTCTTCAACTCCGATACCGAGCAATAGATCTCGTTGATTTCGTTGGCGGCGATGAACTCAAAGCATCCCCTGGTGTCAAAATCAGGTTCGCGCGGGTCAAACTGACGGACGAATTCATAGCCGTATTCCTTCCTGATATTGAATACCTCTATCAGCTGTGCCGCTTTGTTGTTGCGGCCGATAACCACCACCCGTTGCACGCTGCTCTTTACGCGCTCCCGGTATTCCATCAGCAAATAGTAAACCAGGAATTTGATGACGCTCACGATCACAAAGACGATCGCCACATACTGGGCCAGGGCCAGCCGGCTCATATTCGGCTGCTTGAACAGGCCTATGAAGGCATAGACAATCAGGAAATAGAAGGCAAACTGGCGTACCAGGAGTTTTAAGATGTGCGTGACCTTGGAATATCTGAAAACGAAATAAAAGTCGATGCGGAAGGCAATGATCACCCAGGCAAGGCTGATGTAGGTGTGGAACAGGATGACCTCCTCCAGGTTGATGGGCAAAAAATACGCCGTCAGGTTGATCACCAGCAAATCGACGATCACCATCATGGGCGTGATCAGATCCGAAAACTTCTTCTGGTGAAATAACATACTCAGCCTTTAGGTTCCCAAGTTATACTCCCGTGTGCTCTCATTCAGCCCTGCGCTTGCCTGCCTCCGCTGTTGCCGGCTGCTCAGGCGCTCCCGACGGAGGCGATGAGGAAACCGTCCCGATGAGGAATACGGTGGCAAAGATTGCAAAATATTCAATGCCCTTTATCCTGACCATGTTCGATTCGGTCATGTTGGCAATCAGGAATGAGGCGAATACAAAGACAAAAACGAGGTCCCGCCTCGCCAGGCTAAACAAGAGGAGGTACATCAGGGAAACCACATAGATGAAGCCGCCA
>JBNKHB010000003.1:0-9353 GCA_050290125.1 Robiginitalea sp. | reverse complement strand
TTATAATCCCCTTCCTGTCCGAACGGCAGGTCCCTTTCGCGGTACATCCGGCCCCTCATTTCCCGCACCCCCTTATACCCGACTCCGAGCAAGGGGTTCTCCCTGAAGATGTCATAGGACACTTCCCAGCGCTGCAGCCTGCTTTCAATGGTATAGGCCTGCGGCCTGAAAAAACGGTCCGCCATATAGTTGCTGCCGTAGTTCATAAAAACCACCCCGATCAACAGGATTCCGGAGAACAACACCAGGATCTGCCAGCGGTATTGCCGGATGAACAACAGCAGTAAAAAAACGAACAGGATCAGCAACAACAGGATGGCCATGCGGCTAGCCAGTTGAAAGAGCCCTAAAATCAGGAAGACGACGTGGAGGAAAATATCCTTCCTCGAGAGGACCTTGTCATTGATCAAAAAGACGATCGCCGTTAGGATGAACAGCCCCAGATAGGGCGGATGGGAATCCGCGATGGCCGTGAATGCCTGCCCCACGTAGGCGGGCTGATACAGTTGTCGGATGGAATCGCCGTTCTGGTACATGTTCCAGATAAGGTGGCCATAACAGATCAATAACGTGGCAATGCATCCATAGGTAAGGGCCAGAAACAATTCGCGCCGCTTTTCGGTAAAAAGGGCCGGCCTGGAAGACAGCACGAGCGGCAGCAACAAAAATGACCAGTAGCGCTCCAGCAACACAAAGGACTCCCAACCGAAGGTTCGCAAACAGGCCAGCAGGGCCAGGAGGAAAAAGACGAGGACCGGCCAGGATCTGAGCAAATTCCTGCGCACTTCGGGAACCCTGCGATTGATCAGGATGTCCAGGATGCCCAGCGCCAGGAATGCGCCCAAGAAATAATTGTTCAGGCGGATGAACATGGGCAAGGTGAAGACGCTTAAATAGAGCAGCCACAATTGTATGTGCCAGAGTCGGCTCACCTTGTTGCGCTTTTAGGGTTGGCGTTGGACATAACGGATCCCGGATTTGCTGTTCGGGCAACGTATTGCTAAATTACTATTTCGCTCAGAAATCTTCCGGCGAAACGGATTCCCAATGGTCCAGGGCCTGCCGGAATTCATACCGGAACGGGAACCCCGCTTCGATGAGATAAGACGGGACAATGTGCGTGGGAAATCCCGCTTTGCGAACCCGGGTGGGGTGGATGTCGGATTTTTTACCTGTGAGGGCTGATACGCCTTGTAAGACGCGGGCAAGCACGGCCAGAATCCAGGTCGGCAAGCTGATTACGGGGCGTGTATAACCGAATTTATCCTTGACCACGGCCGTCATTTCCCTAAGGGTCAGCAAGGGGTTTTCGGCATAGTTGTATATGATGAGCCGCTCCGTTTTTGCCATGGTGAACATCATGCTTTCCACCAGCCCGTAAACGTATCCGTAAGCCTTGACGATCCTGCCGCCATCCGGCAGCACAAAACTCCCTTTTTTCAGCGCTTTCACCATGCGGTAGACATTCCCGGGGTCCCTGGGGCCGAAGATGACACTGGGGCGAACGATGATCAGGCGCCTTGAGGGAGAGGCTGCCAACCACCGCTGATGGATTTTCTCGGCCAGGGCCTTGGAGATACCGTATGCGGTTTCCGGATAAAGTGGCGAGCGCTCCGTTCGCGGTTCAAGCGACCGCCCGTACGGGGCTATACTGCTCGTAAAAAGGATGTTCTCGATGCCTGTGCGTTCCGCAAAGGCATTGACGTGTTCGGAGCCGGGGATATTGGTATCAAAATATTCGTGATACTCATGTCCCGGTTCCCGGTGAATGGCCGCCAGATTAAAGACCCATGAACGCCCTTTATCAACAACCCCAGGATCGAAATCGATGGGCTTGCGGACATCCAGTTCCACGAACCGGACCGAGTCGGGATACGTCCCCTCCAGGGGCCTGATATCGCAGACATAATAGCGTTCGAACCGATCCTGCCTGAGGAATTCCGAAAGCATGTTCCTGCCGATATACCCGGAACCGCCGATAATTACAGCAACGCTACTCACAGATCATAGGGTTAATCGTTATCGAAACAGTCTCCCTGCGGCCCCTGCCCGAGTACAAGCTACAAATAATCATTGCTCCATAAAAATTTCGCGCACCCAGGCTCCGATGCTATAGGAAGCGTATACTTCTTCCTTAACAGGTGTATACGGGGCGTGGACAAAGGAATCGGGTATTTCCGGATCCTTGCGGTCAATGATCAGGATGTTCTCCGGATTGTAAAAGTCGTAGTGGACGATGTCCGCATTCGTGGTGATCAGTTTACGACGGGCCCCGAGGACCTCGATGGTCCTCATGGTGAGGCCCACCTGTACGGGACGCTCGATGTCCAGCACGCAGCGGGTGTCCCTGATATGCTCCAGGATATCCTCCTTGCCCAGCGGCTTAAAGCTGAAATCCCCTTTTCGGGCTTTTTTAAAGCCCGGGGTGGCGATCTTGCGGTAATAGAAAACCCGGATGTCCTGGAGATACAGGAACAGGAAGGCCTTCCATCCCTTCTCCTCGCAAATGCGCTTTACTTGCATCACGAGCTTGTACCGGTCCGAATGCCCCGTGCCGATAAAGCTGATCTCATATTTTGGAGATGAAACGGCCGGGATACCGGCATAGTCGTCCAGATAAAACAGGGGCCGGAACCTGAGCTGCTCATTGGCCAGTACATCTTTCCGGTCAAAGGAATAGATCCTGTCAAAAAACGGAAACAGACCGGTAACCGACGGGCAGTTGCGGATGGAATCCCACATATAGAGCAGGAAGACCGCCTCTGGATGTGCGGCCTTTAGCCGTTCCATTTTCTGCACCGTGATCACCTCCGCCTTCAGGAAAAAAACGTAATCGTAGCGGTTGGCCCTGGTATTCTCGATAATCTGGTGGTAGTACGCGCTGATGCGTTTATTCATCAGTCTTTTATCGATCCGGATGAGGGCTTTGTACCAAAATGTATTCTTGGGGCGTTCGTCAAAAAAATCCACCTCGCCCCCCATCTCGGTGAGCTTGCGCCGGATCTCATTCTGATACCCGAAAAAATTGGCTGAGAAGAAAAGTATGCGTTTGCCTTGGAACATCCCCGGATAGCTATTTGAGCAAGCCCTTCTCCTTCATTTCCTCTATGGAACGCGAATAGCTGTCTTCCTGGATTTCCTGCCCCACAACCCATTGGGTAAACCGCCGGATGCCCTCTTCAAAGGTAACCGTGGGAGCGTAGCCCAGTTCTTTGGATATACGGCTCAGATCGGCATAGTTGTCCCGAATGTCTCCCAGGCGAAAATTGCCGCTGACCGTGGATTTGGTATGGGCCCCGTAGGCATCGATCAGGCGTTGTGCCACCTCGTTTACGCTGGTCCTCACCCCGGACCCCACATTATAGATCCCGTAATTGGCTTCGTCTTTCTCGATGCCCAGGATAGTTGCGGCAACCACATCGTCGATATACACAAAATCCCGGCTTTCCAGCCCGTCCTCAAAAATGTTCAGGTCGTTCCCGTTCCTGATCCGTGTGGAAAAAATGGAAAGTATCCCCGTATACGGATTGGAGAGCGACTGCCCGGGACCGTAAACGTTCTGGTAGCGATAGGCCACCACCGGGATCTTGAGCGCCCGCCCAAAGATCATGCACAAATCCTCCTGGGATTGCTTGGTGTGCCCGTAAATGGAGGTGGGGTGGATCTTGCTTTCTTCATCGGTAGGCAGCAGTTCGGCATTTGCGCCGCAAACCGGACATTTTACGTTGAAGTCCCCCCGGCTCATATCCGATTCCGACCTGGCCTCCGGATAGACGATTCCGTGTTCCGGGCATCGGTATTTGCCCTCTCCGTAGATGGCCCGCGAAGAGGCTATGACGATCTTTTCAACGCTCCGCTGTGCCTGGTTGGCAAGGATGTCCAGCAGGATGGCCGTGCCCTTGATGTTGACCTCGGCGTATTTCTCGATTTCGTACATGGACTGGCCGGTGCCGGTCTCCGCTGCCAGGTGCACCACGATCTGTTGTCCCTCCAGGGCTTCTTCCCAGTCGGAACGATTCCGGACATCGCCCTTTAAGAACCTGACTTTGCCCAGGATACTCCTGTAAAGCTCCGATTGCTCCGGTTGTTCGCCGTGTATCTGAGGGGAGAGGTTATCCAGTACGGTTACCTCATACCCCTTTTTTACAAGGGCCTGGGCCAGGTTGGAGCCGATAAAACCCACTCCACCCGTGATCAATACTTTTTTAGATGCCATAGTATGTATGTTGAGCGCACCTTGTCCATTTTATGGCGCACTGTTTGATGCTCCGACAGCAGGGGTCGGCAATGCTGGCACAAAGGTAAGAATGTAGCCCGTTACCTGCGCCTGATCCCTTTTTTTAATATCCGGGCGATCAACACATAGATCCAATGCAGCCGGATATGGATCACCTTCCACAGGGGGTTGGTGGTCCGTCCGCCCGTGTTGGAGGCATTCGCCCCGTGCCTCCGGTAGTAGACCAGTGGCTCTCGGATATAGGTCGTTTTTCCATAGTAGGTGGTGAGGAAAAAGATCCAGGCATCGTGCATTTCTATCCCGGCGGGGAAAGGCAGCGCATAGTCCAGGATCCAGGAACGAAACGCCATGGTGGCCCCCACGCATTTGTTTTTGACATAGTTGTTCAGGAAACCGTTGTGGTCCTTCTGCGGATCGTACATCAGCGCGCCCTCGGTTATGCGCTCTCCAAACACGTTGAGGTTGGAAAATACCAGGTCACAGTCCTGCAGCTTATCCAGGCATTCCGCCACCTTGCGGTCGTACCAGATATCGTCCTGATCGGAAAGGAAAATGATGCCGCCCCTTGCTTTGGACAAGGCGAACTCAAAATTGCGTATCAGGTCCCGGAAGGTATTCCGGTACAGTTTGATCCGCGGGTCGCCAAAGGCCCCGATAATCTCCAGGGTCCGGTCCGTGGATCCGTCGTCCGAGATAATGAGTTCGTCATCCGGTCCCAGTTGCGAGAGTATGGAAGCGATCTGATCCCGTACGAATTCCTCCCCGTTGTAGGTGGTCATACAAACCGAAATCCCGGGAGTTGTTTCCATCATGATCCTTTTATTCTCCGATCCGGCATCAGCGAACCTGCTCTCCGGTTGACCGTTCCACATAGGCCTCGATGACCAGGTCCGGCCGCAATTGTTCCACATATTTCTCCCCGTGACCCCAGATGTAGGTTACTTCATAAAAATGGGAAGAAAAGAAAGGGATGAGCTTGGTAAAAAACGAATCCCTGAAAACCAGGACCTTCAACGTATTCCCGCAATGCTCATTCCGGGTGCGTACCGTTTGTCTCGGGTACCCGTCAGTGCCCAGGTACTGTACCTGGTCGGGGTGCCGCTTCAGCGTGAACACCGGATTCATCTCTTCAAAATAACCGCGGTTCCGGACACCCAGCATGTCGATGAGTTCGCCTTTACCAAAGCGTTCCCAGGTAATGTCAAAGTCGTCGATAGATTTGGGGGGCATGCCCAATTCCTCCGCATGCTGTTTGAAAAATTCCCGGTAGGCCACAAAGGCGCCGAAGTTATTCCAGTGGGTGTCAAATTTGTGGTACAGCTGTACCGAATCCTTTAACCTGCGCAGTTCCCCGCGCACATCGGTAAGCGCCACAGGGGATCCGGTTTGCTGCAGGTAGCGAATGATCTGATCCACCCGGGGAATGGTATCCTGGATCTGGGCCTTCATGACCCGGGGCAGGTAATCTTCGTAAATGGAGTGCTTATTCGGCCAAAAGCCCCTCAGGTATTTCGCGCCCAGTGCCTCGTAACGGGAACGGTTCTTTTCCCACTTGGCTCCTACGGCCCGCAATACCGAGTCCGGCAACAGGTTGGTGCGGGTGTAGCTCTTGAATATTTTCCCGTCCAGCCGGTTGTAATACAGCCAGTCATTCCGTCCGAACTGTACCAGTTCCGGATGCGTGGAGGAACGCATCACCTTGGTTTTCAGGTCGGCGCCCCATCGGACCAGATAATTCCGGAAACCGAAATGGTCGTTAAAATAGGTTTCGTATTGCACGGGATACTCCGGATCAAACGCCAGTTCCGGCTTTTTGGCCAGCGTCCTTTTCTCGGCGCTTTCCAGAACCGGAAACCAGTTGAATTTCATTTGAAGCACGGGCGCGACCAGGATCAGCATGAATACCCCGGCAAACACGCTTTCCTTGTTCCACCGGAACATCCTCGGGTTGCTGCGCATGATCAGCAATACGATCAGACACACAAAACCGGCAATCAGGTAGGGATACCTGACGTATTTCTGGTACCGCAGCGCTGCGATAAGCTGGTCGCTCCCGTCGGCCGTAAAATACGGGTCGTGGATCTTCCTGTTCCCAGAGCTGCCGGAAACCCCCTGGTAGGCCCCTGCGCCGGTAACCTCAACAAAGCGGTTGGGGCGGAATACCTCGCGGAAGCGGTCTGCGCCCAGCCTGATGGTCTCGTTCTCCTTAAAGAAGGCGATCTGCCCGATGGTAACCGGGCCCTGTTCGGGATTGGAGCCGATATCCAGCCGGAGGCCGTTCAGAACTCCGACCGAATCCAGCACAAACTCGATTTGCTGCCAATCCGAAGAACCCTTTACCTCTGTCCGCACCGAATGCGGAACGCGGAACGCCACTTTCTCGCCATTGGAGTAAAAGAATTGGAAGGAGTCGTCTTTGGGTACTTTGGCGGTCAGCACCACGGTCAGGCGGTCAAGCCGATCCGATTCCAGGCCGTCCAGATACTTGCCCAGGCCCCAGAACAGCAAGCCCACTGCCAGCAGTGCGGCTGCGATCCTCAGTTTATGTGCGGCGGGTTTCATATCAGAAGCGGAAATAAATGAACGGATTGTAGCCGGACTGCGCCAGTTCGATGACCGAGAGGATCAGCAAGGCTATATGAATGGTGTAAATACCGAGCGAATAGGCGGTCCGGTGCTTGCCGCCAAGGGCAAAGATCAGCCTGAACAACCGTTTGCGGAGCGGCATGGAAAAAAGCACCCCCAGCAGCAGCATGAACCCGGTATAATAATCCAGGTAGATCAATGCGATCTGACTATCCACCACCGACATGCCGAGCATGCTCTTCAGGTAGTGCAGGGAATCCATCAGGGTCTCGGTCCGGAACAGGATCCAGCCCACGATGACCACGAGCAAGACATACAGGTGCCGGAAAAAGACCGGCCAGGACGTTGTACGGATCGCCCCGGAGCGTTCCAGGATCAGGAACAATCCGTGGAAAAGGCCCCAGATCACAAAATTCCAGCTCGCCCCGTGCCAAAGCCCCGTTATGAAAAACACGATGATCAGATTCCGGTAGGTAAACACCTTCCCGCCGCGGTTCCCTCCCAGGGGGATGTACAGGTAATCCCGGAACCAGGTGGAGAGCGAGATATGCCACCGCCTCCAGAATTCCTGGATGGATTTTGAAATGTAAGGGTAGTTGAAATTCTCCTTGAAATTGAAGCCCAGCATCTTCCCGAGGCCGATGGCCATATCCGAATAACCGGAGAAATCAAAATAGATCTGCAGGGTGTAGCAGATCACGCCCAGCCAGGAAGACAGCGTGGAAAGCTCCATGGCCGGCACGGCAAATACCTGGTCGGCGATGAAGGCGGCATTGTTGGCGATCAGCATCTTTTTGGCGAGCCCCCGCGTAAAGCGGATGATGCCTTCGCTGAACAGCCCCTGCGTGGTAACGCGGGAACGGATTTGTTCGGCGACGTCGTGATACCGAACGATCGGACCGGCGATCAGTTGCGGGAAGAACGAGATATACAGGCCCAGGTGGAAGATGTTGCGTTGTACATCCGTTTCCTGGCGGTAGACATCCACCAGGTAGGAGATCCCCTGGAAGGTGAAAAACGAAATCCCGATCGGCAACAGGATACTCTGGTGGGCGTAGGTGGAAAAGAACCCGGCCAGCTGCAGGTTTTCCAGTATGAAGTTGGCGTATTTGTAGTAAATGAGCAGCAGCAGGTTAACGGAAATAGCCAGCCCCAAAATACCGCGCGCTATGGGCGGCCTGCTCCGAAGAAAATAGGCCACTCCCAGCCCTCCCATATAATTTACGCTGATGGAAAAAAGCATGAGCAACACCAAAACGCCTTCTCCCCAGGCATAGAAGAACAGGCTGCCGAGCAAGAGGAAGGTGTTTCTGTATCTTTTCTGAAGCAGGTGGTTGATGATCAGTACCGCCGGCAGGAACAGGAATAGGAAGACTGTTGAACTGAAAACCATTGACCAAGGGATGGTGCGCCAGGCACTTTCCTGGCACAAACTTATGTGTTACGGAGCTATTTACAAGGACCCGGCCTTATTTTTAATAGGAATCTCCCTGCAGCCCGCCCAGACCAGCGCCAGCATGCACAGCACATACAGGGGTTTGGAGGTTTGCAGGATGGATTCGGTGAGGGCAAAATAGGCCGTCGCCAATGCGAACAGCATGAAATAACCATTCTGGAACAGGCGGAACCGCAAGAGCACAAAGAAGAGCAGGCCGGTTAACAGCAGGCACCCTGCGATCCCCGTTTCCAGCAGAAAGGTAAGGTACTGGCTGTGCGAATGGTTCAGGCTGCTGAAAGACACCATGGTTTCCCCGCTTTTAAAACTGCCCTCCCGGATGATCTCCTCGGAACTCCCCAGGCCATGTCCGAACCAGGGCCGCTCTGTAATGGCCTCCGTGGTGATCCGCCAGAGCTGGCTCCTGTTTTCATCGACCCTGGCGATGCCCGTGAAAAGAAGGATTGCGAAACCGGCAAGCACTATTGCATTTCCGGTGATGCGGACCGTGGGTTTGACGCGCAGAGCAAGGTTTAGCAGGAGCACTGCATAGATCACCAGGCAGATCCGGGTACCCGTAAACCCGATTGCTGCCAGCATCAAAGCGTGGTAGGCCAGGTAGGTCCATCCGGCAAGGGCCTGCCGCCGCCACAGCCAATGCGCCCCAATAAGTCCTGCCAGGCCAAAGAAACAAAGAAAGGCGGCGTTATCGTAAGGGAGCCAGTGGAGGACATCTCCGCTGTGCTGCTTGATGGAGTCGACCGCCAGCTGCCAGGTTTCCCCGCTCAGGGTCGCGGACCATATCACAGTGATAAGCGCATGAACCGCGATATAGGCGTTGAGGAAGAGGAATACGGGTACATACTGCCTGAAGAACACCCCGGGCCGGAAGGCGGAAATGCCTGCAAGCACAGCGAACAGGAGGTAGGCCAACTGGATATCCAGGTCGTCCCATTCCGTAGGCCTGCCGGTTATGAGGAGGATCAGGAAAACGCCCGACAGCAGGAGCAGCGCCGGCTCCCAGCGCCAAACCAGGCCCCCTTTGATCCGGCGATACAGGGAGAACGCCAGGATCATCAGCGTGGCAAAGGTGGT
>JBNKHB010000002.1:0-26788 GCA_050290125.1 Robiginitalea sp. | reverse complement strand
TTCTCCTTCCGCTTCTCCTCCCCTACTTCCTTGGAGGCAACCTTTTTGCTTTTGTCCGAGCGGAACTCATCCAGGAGGACCTGGTAGATCTCGCCGGAAATTTTGGTCGTAGGGCGTGCGTCCACCTCATGCCCCTGGGAGGAGAGGTAGTCCACAGCCCGATCCAGCGAAATATTCAGCTCTCTCAGGACTTTGTTAAGCCTTATGGTTGCATTTTCTGCCATAAAAAAACCTGGGTTCTATTTATAAAGGTGCTAATATATAGCTTAATCTTCAAACTCTGCTTTGAGGATACGCACCACATCCAGGATGGTTTCCTCCTCTAAATCGGTGCGTTTCATAAGGTCTTCCACGTCCTGCTCCAGCACCGCCCGCGCGGTGTCCAGACCGATCTTGCGGAATTCCTGGATGACCCATTCGTCGATCTCGTCGCTGAATTCGGTCAGCTCCACATCCTCTTCCACGCCTTCGCGGTACACGTCGATCTCATAACCCGTAAGCTGGCCGGCCAGACGGATATTGTGCCCGCCGCGGCCGATGGCCTTGGAGACCTCCTCGGGCTTCAGGTACACCTGAGCCGTCATGTTCTCGTCGTCCAGTTTTACCTGGGTCACCCGGGCCGGGCTCAGGGAACGCGTCACCATGAGCTGCGGGTTGTTGGTCCAGTTGATCACGTCGATGTTTTCGTTTCCGAGTTCGCGCACGATCCCGTGGATCCGGGAACCCTTCATCCCCACGCAGGCCCCTACCGGATCGATCCGGTCATCGTAGGAGTCCACGGCTACCTTGGCCTTCTCGCCAGGGATGCGGACCGCCTTCTTAATGGTGATCAGGCCGTCGAATACCTCGGGGATCTCCTGGTGGAACAATTGCTCCAAAAAGACCGGGGAGGTGCGCGACATAATGATCAGCGGCTTGTTGCCGCGGAGTTCCACGCTCTCGATGATCCCGCGTACATTATCCCCCTTGCGGAAGAAGTCGGACGGGATCTGTTTTTCCTTCGGCAGCAGGATCTCGTTGCCTTCATCGTCCAGCAGGATGATCGCCTTGTGGCGGATATGGTGTACTTCTGCCGTATAGATCTCGCCTTCCAGGTCCTTGAACTGCTTATAGATGGTGGTGTTGTCGTGTTCGTGGATCTTGGCGATCAGGTTTTGACGCAGGGCCAGGATGGCGCGGCGCCCCAGATCAATCAATTTCACTTCCTCGGACACGTCCTCGCCGATCTCGAAATCGGGCTCGATCTTACGCGCTGCCGAAAGTTCAATCTCCTCGTTGGGCTCTTCCACTTCCCCGTCGGGAACCACTACCCGGTTCCGCCAGATCTCCAAATCCCCTTTATCCGGGTTGATGATAATGTCAAAATTATCGTCCGAACCGAATTTGCGTTTCAGGGCCGCCCGGAATACCTCCTCCAGGATGGCCATAAGCGTTACCCGGTCTATGAACTTGTCGTCCTTAAACTCGGAAAACGATTCGATCAATGCAAGATTTTCCATGCTCGCTACTGCCGTTAAAATGTTATTATAACTTTTGCCTTTTCAATATCGGAATAGGGGATTACCGCCTCTTTCCGTACCGTATGTTTTCCCTTGCCTACCGGCTTGGGCTCCCTCACTTTCCAATTAAGTGTGATCTGCTGCCCGTCAGCCGCCATAAGCGTGCCTTCAAGCTCTTCCCCACCAGCGGTAACGGCCAGTTTCCGGCCGACATGCTTGGCGTACTGCCTGGGGTTAACCAGCGGGGCGGTGGCCCCGGCCGATCCTACTTCCAGCGCGAAGTCGAATTCCTCCCGGTCCAATTGGTGTTCGATGGCCCGGCTGATGTCCATGCAATCCTGAAGGCTGATCCCCCGGTCGCCGTCCAGGGTCACTTTCACGGAAAGATCGGGTTGCACCTTCAGGTCGATCAGGAACAGTTCCGGCCTGGCCTCCAGGGCCTCCGCCAGCAGGGCCTCTACCCGTTGTCTGAGCCGATTCTCTCCCATGATCCCTTTTTACCACGTATCGGCAACAAAAGAGGGGACTTTCCGTCCCCTCATGAATACACCGATTCGATAAGTGCGGCAAATATACGAATTTTTCATGGACATTGAAAACTTTGGGGCGGAAGATTTAGCCCGGAGGGTTCCGGCGAATTCCGCTACCTTTAAGCGATCGACTAACCAAAAACGCATGGAACTCTTTTCTTCCTATAACCTGATCATCGCCGCCTCGGTGATCCTGATCCTCTCGTTCTGGTTCAACGGCCTTTCCAAGCGTACCAACATTCCTTCGGTATTGATGCTCATCGTGCTGGGGGTGCTGATCAATCACGTGCTCAAGCTTTTCGGGGCCCAGTTGCCGGAACTCTTCGGGGCCTTGGAAGTGTTGGGGATCGTTGGGCTCATCATGATCGTACTGGAAGCCGCCCTGGAATTGGAACTCAGGCGCGACAAGGTCTGGCCCATCCTTAAATCCCTGTTTATCGCCCTGGCGGGACTGTTCGCCTCGGCCTGGATCGCGGCGCTGATCCTTCACGAACTCATCCCTGGCATGTCCATGACGGCAGCCTGGTTGTACGCCACGCCCCTTTCCATCCTTTCCAGCGCCATTATCATCCCCAGCGTGGGCGGGCTTTCTCCGGAGAAAAAGGAATTCCATATCTACGAAAGCACCTTCTCGGACATTGCGGGTATCATCCTCTTTTATTTCCTCACCGGCCAGCTGAACCCGGAAGAGGCAGTGGGCCCGGCGGGCTATGCGGGTACGATTTTATTGACCGTGATCATCGCCCTGGTGGCCAGTTATGTGCTGATCCTGGTCTTCCAGGGCATCAAGAGCCAGGCCAAGCAATTCCTTTTGATCGCGGTGCTGCTCCTGCTGTATGCCATCGGCAAGAAACTGCACCTCAGCTCGCTGATCATCATCCTGGTATTCGGTTTGGTGATCGCCAATGTGCGGCTGTTCTTTTTCGGGCCGCTTAAAAGCTACCTCAACGAAGAACGCACCAAACAGATCTACCACGAGTTGCATATCATCACCCTGGAAACCGCTTTTGTGGTACGCACCTTCTTTTTCGTCGTCTTCGGGATCACCATCGTGCTGGCCTCCCTCCTGAGCTTTAAGGTGTTGCTGATCTCCATCCTGATCCTCGCCTCCATCTACCTGATCCGCTTTATATTGCTCCGCGCCTTCTTCGGCAAGGATTACAGCCCGCAGTTGTTTATCGCCCCCCGAGGGCTGATCACCGTGCTCTTGTTCTACGCCATTCCTGCCGAGGCGATCGTCCCCGGCTTTGAACCCGGCATCCTGCTCTTTATTATTATAGGTACCAGCCTGATCATGACCTGGGCCATGATCCGGGACAAAAAGAAGCCGGCCACCCTGCTGGACGAGCTCGAGGAGGAGTACGACGCCCTGGAAGAGGCGTATGATGCGGAGGAGGAGTGATCCATCGTATTTGGGTTTTTCAATTGGGCCATTGAGGAATACATAAAATGACAAGGGTTTCCTTGCGAGATTGAAAAAAGTCCGCAACCCATTGATTTTTAATACTCCGGCTTTTACCTTTGCATCGCCAAACCTAAGTCTTTGCGTGTTGTGAAACGCTTCTTGTTACTATTACTATTCCCGATCGGGATCTGGGCGCAGCCCCATGTGCCTGCGGCCGGTGAACCCGACGGCTTTGAGGATCCGCGGCTCGCTGAAATCAATCGGCTGGCCGATTCCCTGGCGGCGGTCAACGCCATCCACGGGGAATACGTGGGATTTGACGGGATCAACAGCGCGCAGTATCAAAATTTTGAAACGCTCACCGCACTGGCCTGCCCGGAGGAACTCCTGGGCCTGATGCAGCACGAAAATGCCGTGGTCCGCGGCTATGCCTTCTGGGGCCTGGCCCGGCAGCAGTATCCTAAACTGGATTCGGTCTTGCTGGCCCATGCGCGGGACGAGAGCCTGGTGCGGGAAATGCAGGGGGGCATGCTCTCCTCGGTTCCGCTGATCGACTTTATGCAATGGGTGGTGGATCCGGCGCTCATGGACGGGGAGTCCAGGAAACTGGAGCGCGAGGTATTCGAGCGGGTTTCCGAGTTGCGTTTTTCGGACCGGTAGGGGCCTCCACCTCCTCTCAGAAAACAAGAAGCCCCCGACGTTTCCGACAGGGGCTTTGCGAGTTGGCCTACTAGGACTCGAACCTAGAATGACTGAACCAAAATCAGTAGTGTTGCCAATTACACCATAGGCCAGCACCAAAAGAGGCAGCAAATTTAAAACAAACTTTGATTACGGCAAACAAAAAGTGCCCAATTTAGCTGCCGCGGCTAAGCCCCGTCGCTGTTAAACCTTTACGAAAATAGCCCGGGCATGTGGGGGTTATTTACTAAATTCGTCCCCAACTCTAGTAACAGATCCTTACATGTTTGCCAAAAACTTCGAGAGGTGGGACACCCGTTCGGGATGGTTCGTTTTTCTGATCGCACTGATTACATACGGAATAACCACGGAACCTACGGGAAGTTTTTGGGACGCCGGGGAATATATCGCCACCTCGGCCAAACTACAGGTAGCGCACCCTCCCGGGGCGCCTTTTTTGCAAATGATGGGGGCCTTTTTCGCCATGTTCGCCCCCGGACCGGAGTATGTGGCGCTCATGGTCAACTATATGTCCGGCGTTTCCTCCGCCTTCGCCATCCTGTTCATGTTCTGGACGCTGACGAACCTCGGCCGCAAACTCGTAGGCTGGGAGGACGGTGATTCCAACGCCAAGGCCATCGCCATCCTGGGCAGCGGCCTTGTGGGTTGCCTGGCCCTGACCTTTTCGGACAGTTTCTGGTTCAACGCGGTGGAGACCGAGGTCTACGCCATGGCCAGCCTGATCATGTCCCTGCTATTGTGGCTGGGTCTGAAATGGACGGACAACCTGGATTCCCCGCGCGGCAACCGCTACCTGATCCTGATCGCCTTTGTGGTGGGGCTCACCTTCGGCATCCAGTTCATGGGCTTCCTGGCCATCCCTTCCATTGGCCTGCTGTACTACTTCAAACGCTATAAACAGGTTACCCCGTTGAATTTCGCGCTGGCCAACGCGGCCGTGATCGGCGTCCTTATCCTGGTCTATAAATTCTCGCTCACCTATGTGCTGAAACTGTTCGGATGGAGTGAGGTGTTCTTTATCAACGATCTGGGCCTGCCGTTTAATTCCGGTACCATCATCATGGGGCTGCTCTTTGCCGCCGCCTTCTACTTTGGCCTTCGCTACACGCGGAAGAACGACTTCAAAAAAGCCAATACGCTGATCCTCTGCGGCCTCTTCATGTTCCTGGGCTTCTCTTCCTGGCTCATGCTGCCCATACGGGCCAATGCCAACGTGGTGATCAACGAAAACGACCCGGCGGATGCCCGGGCCCTGCTCGCCTATTACAACCGGGAACAATACCCGGGCGTGGACAGCCCCATTTACGGCGCGTATTATTCGGACCGCTTTGCCCCGGCCGGGGAGAGCAGGGACGACAAGCCCAAATATGAAAAGGACACGGTCCTGGGTAAATACGTTATCACCAACCTCTATAAGGATGCGATGCCCGGTCCCAACCCCAAACACGTGGGCCTGCTCCCTCGTATGTGGAGCGACCAGCATGCGGAAAACTACATGCGCTACTTCGGGCCGCTGGATTTCGGGCTTACCGAAAACAATGCGGAACTGCGGGCCGCCGCCGCCCAGTTGCGGTCGGGGCTGGAATCCGGGGAGATCGACGAAGGGCAGTATATCAGCTTCCTGAACCGCTTCGGGGATTACCTGGAGGTGTATCCCCCCAGCCTGGGCCAGAACCTGGACTATATGTTCCGCTTCCAGTTCGGCTATATGTACTGGCGGTACTTTATGTGGAATTTCACCGGGAAGCAGGACGACAAACAGGGCCGCTACAACGGCAACGGCGAATGGCTGAGCGGGATCGGCTTTATAGACGCGCTCCGCCTGGGCAGCCAGGAAAACCTGCCGCAGGACAAACTGGACAACAAGGGCCGCAACACCTATTTCTTCCTGCCGCTCTTGCTGGGCATCATCGGCCTGGTCTTCCAGATCAGCCGGAACCCGAAGCAGTTCTGGGTACTGTTCGTCTTCTTTATGTTTACCGGTATTGCCATCCAGTTCTACACGAACCCGTACATCTTCCAGCCGCGGGAACGCGACTATTCGCTGGTGGGCTCCTTCTACATTTTCGCCATATGGATCGGCCTGGGCGTGCTGGGCCTCTATGAGGAATTCAAACGCTGGATCGCGCCAAAGGTCTGGGCCCCCGTCGTAACGGCGGTCTGCCTGCTGGCCGTGCCGGTACTGATGGCCGCCCAGAACTGGGACGACCACAACCGCGCCGGACGCTATACGGCCAAATCGGCGGCCATGGCCTATCTGGACAGCTGCCAGGAAGATGCGGGCGCCATGCTGTTTACCATCGGGGACAATGACACCTTCCCGCTCTGGTACATCCAGGAGATCGAGAATTACCGGACCGACGTACGCATCATCTGTACCGCCCTCTTTGCCACCGACTGGTATGTGGACCAGATGAAGCAGAAGGCCTATGAGAGTGACCCCATTCCTTCCCAGCTCACGCACGAACAGTATCGTTACGGCAACCGGGATGTGATCTACCACCAGGCGCTTACGGAAAATCGCTGGGATATCAAGGACTTTATGAACTGGATCTCCAGCGACCGGCCGGAGACAAAGATCCGGGCCTACCTGGAGCGGATCGGGGCAGACCCGTCGGAATATCCGGAAAGCACCCTGGAGACCGTGTTCTACCCCACCAACAAGATCCGTGTGCAGGTTAACAAACAGAACGTGCTGGCTTCCGGCCTGGTGAAGGAAAAAGATTCCGCCCAGATCGTGGACTATATCGACATTGACCTGCCCGGGGTTTTGCCCAAGCACCGCATCCTGATGCTGGACATCCTGGCCAACAACGATTGGAAGCGGCCCATCTATTTCTCGGGCGGCAGCTTTGACAGTGCGGAGTACCTGTGGATGAAGGAATACCTGCAACTGGATGGCCTGGTCTACAAACTGGTTCCCATCCGGACCGAGAACCGCAACAGCTTTGAAATGGGCCGGATCGATACAGACCTGATGTACGATATTGCCATGAACTGGTATTGGGGGAATTCCGGCAGTATGGATATCTACCACGACCCGCAGACCCGCTCACAGGGCTTGTCTTTCCGCGCCAACCTGGCGCGCCTGGTGGAAGCGCTGATCGAGGAGAACAAGATCGACCAGGCAAAAGACATCATCGAACTGGCCATGACCAACCTGCCGGTGGAGCGTTTTGAATTCTACACCTTTGTGGAACCCTTTGTGGACGGTTACTATAAAGTTGGGGAAACGGAGAAAGCCCGTGCCCTGTACCGCAAACTAAAGGCCATCTACGTGGACCGCGTGGATTACTATGCGGGCATCACCCTGGACGAGCAGTACGACCGGGCGGAAGACATCCTGAGCGACCTGGAGGCCTATAAGCGCCTTACGGATATCCTGATCCTGAACAACGACCGGGAACTGGCCGAGCAGGAGACGCTGTACTTCAACCAGCAAATGGACCGGATCGCCTTTATCAACCGCAGCAACATCCTGGAAGACCTGCCGGAGATGGAACAGCCTTCGGACCCGGATATGATCGATACGCTACCGATATCCGATACGGTCGTGGAAGATGCGACTCAGGTAGCCGAACCCGAACCTGCGCTGGAGCAGTAAGTCCTGCTGTTAAATGTATTCGTTGAGGATGCCGATGAGCGTATTGGCGTCCTGCTCGCCGCTTTGGCGCCAGACCATTTCGCCCTTCTTGTAGATCATCAGCGTTGGCAAGCCCTTAATGCGCAGGGCCTGGGAAAGTTCCTTATTCTTATCCACGTCTATCTTGATGACCTTGCCCTTGCTTCCCAGGGAAGCCGCCACATCCTTCAGCACGGGATGCATGGCAGTGGATTGTTCGTTCCACTCGGCGTAGAAATCCAGGAGCACCGGGATATTCTGATCAATGAGTTCACCGAATTTAGACATATGGAATACGTTGGGTTACTGTCCAAAAGTAAGAATTTTTGTGAAATGGCTTAAGGGCCGGACCGAAATGAAAACAGCTGCTTTTACCCTCAGGCGTGGCCGGTGCGCTTCAGGGTGATCACCGTGATCTCCGGCCAGATACCAACCCTTCCCGGATAGCCCAGGAAGCCGAAACCGCGGTTCACGTTAATGTACTGGCCCAGCTCTTCATAAACGCCTGCCCAGTATTTATAGCGCCATTTGACCGGGCTCCATTTCACCCAGCCCGGGATCTCGATCCCGAATTGCATACCGTGGGTATGGCCGCTGAGCGTTAAATGGTAGTGAAGCTCGTCATCGATTACCTGGTCCTCCCAATGGGACGGGTCGTGGCTCAGCAGGATCTTGAAATCCGTCATGCCGATCCCTTCGGTGGCCTTGCGCAAATCCCCGGCTTTTTTAAAGCCTCCGCGGCCCCAGTTCTCGACCCCGATCAGCGCCAGACGGTCCGAGCCCCGCTCCAGGTACCGGTTCTCATTCAGCAGCAGGTCAAAGCCCATCTCGCGCTGCATCTTTTTGAGCGTCTCCAGATTCTCGGCCTTCTCCTCCTCGGTATCCCATTGCACGTAATCCCCGTAATCGTGATTCCCCAGGATGGAATATTTGCCGTCCGGGGCCTGGAGCGTGGAAAACAATTCTTTCCAGGGATCCATCTCGGAGGCCTTGTTGTTGACCATGTCCCCGGTAAAGAGGATCACATCGCTGCCCTGCCGGTTGATCAGGTCCACCCCGTACTCGATCTTGGTCCGGTTGTCGAAACTGCCGCTGTGGACGTCGGAGATCTGGGTGATGGTATAGCCGTGGAAGCCCTCCGGCAGGTCCTTGAATTCCAGGACGTACTTGAGCACCTTAAAATTGTACTTGCCACGGTACATCCCGTAGAGCAACGCCCCGAAAGGCATGGAAGCGATCCCCAGCGCCAGCAGGCTCAAAAAACGGCGGCGCGCCGGCAGGCTGAACTCGCCTGTACCTCCGAAGATCTTGTGGTACGTAGCGACCACCACCCGGTAAATATCCTCCGAAAAGAGAAAGAAGATGGTGATCAGGTTAAAGGTGATCACCGCCAGCAGAAAGCCGAAGGCATAGCTCTTGGGCCGGCTCAGCACGCGGCCGGCCTCTTCCCCCCAGGTAAACTGGTAAACGAAATTACCCAGCACCAGGATGGCAACGGTCAGGTACAGGTAATAGACCCACGGAAAGCGGGTGCCCGAGCGCAACGCCTGCAGCGTATAGAGGCTCATGGCCAGGTAAATGATAACGAAGAAGATCCAGCGAAGCACAGTGGCGTTTTATACAAATATACCGCTTTTCAAGGGGTTGATCGCCCTTTTCAGCCTGCTTTAAGCGCGCGGATAACGGCTGCCACCCGCTGCGGATCGGTCTCGGCCGGCACCCCTTCCGTCAGCAGTTCCGGGCTGTTCATGGGAGGCCCTGAATACGCGGGCTGAGACCCGGCCGGGCCCAGGCCGGAGAGGTGCACAAATGCAAATCCCTTCCCGGCAAACCGCATGGCGTTCTCCGGCCGTATCCCCGCACCGGGCATGATACGGACCCGGGAGGCGGCCTCCTTCATTTTTACGAGCAGTTCCAAACCCGCTTCGGCGCTGCTTTCTTGCCCGCTGCTCAGGATGGTATCCACCTGCAAGGCATCCAGTTCAGCCAGGGCGGCCATGGGATCGGGTGTCCGGTCAAAGGCGCGGTGGAAGGTAAAATGGCAATCCCCGGAGGCCTCGATCAGGTTGCCGGTGCGCCCCTCATCCACGCTGCCGTCCGGGTGCAGGCAGCCGCTCACGATCCCCTCGAACCCGAGGCTGCGGCAGGCGGCGATATCCCGCAGCATAATGCGGAATTCGGCATCGCTGTAGACAAAATCCCCGCTCCGCGGACGGATCAATACATGCACGGGGATCCGTATGTTTTTGCGCACCTCCTCGAGCAAGCCCAACGACGGGGTGATGCCACCCACGGCCAGCTCGCTGCACAGCTCGATCCGGTCGGCACCGGCCTGCTCGGCGGCCCGTGCGGAAGCGATGGAATTGGCGCAAACCTCTACCTGCATATTGCCTATCTTTAGGTAGTGAATTTAAACCCTTCCGAGCATGCATCGAAGAAAATTCCTGAGAAATACTTCCATGGGTTCCGTCGGCCTGGTCGGATCTTCAGCCGTGATGGCCTGTAAGGACACGGCATCTCAACCGGTCCTGGCGCCTACCGGCGCAGCAGGTCCACTCGCCATCTGTACCTGGGATTTCCACCGGGCCACCGCAGAGGCCTGGTCCGTTCTGGAGGCCGGGGGCACCGCCCTGGATGCGGCGGAAGCCGGCGTGCGCATCGAAGAGGCCGACCCGGAAAACCAAACCGTGGGCCTTGGCGGGCGCCCGGACCGCGATGGCCGGGTTACCCTGGACGCCTGCATTATGGACGGCAATAGCCGTTGCGGCTCGGTGATGGCCCTGGAAGGTTTCGTCCACCCGATCTCGGTGGCCCGGAAAGTTATGGAAGAGACGCCCCATGTGATCCTGGCCGGGGAAGGCGCCGCAATGTTCGCCCGGGAGCAGGGGTTCCCCGAGCAGGAATTGCTTACCGAAGCCTCGCGCAAGGAATGGGAACAGTGGAAGGAGACCTCCGAATACAAACCGATCATCAACATCGAAAACCACGATACCATCGGGATGCTTTGCCTGGATGCGAACGGTTCTGTAGCGGGCGCCTGCACCACCAGCGGGCTGGCGTACAAAATGCGCGGCCGGGTGGGCGACTCCCCGGTGATCGGGGCAGGGCTTTACGTTGACGGCGAAGTGGGCGGGGCCACGGCCACCGGCATGGGCGAGGAGGTGGTCCGCACCGTGGGCAGCTTCCTGATCGTGGAACTGATGCGCCAGGGCATGAGCCCGCAGCAGGCCTGCGAAGAAGGAGTCCGGCGCATCATGGCCCGCAACCAGGGCCGCGAGGATTTCCAGATCGGTTTTATCGCCCTCAATACGCGAGGCGAGACCGGCGCCTACTGCATCCACCCCGGATTCAGCTACCGGCGTTACGATACCTCGGGCCATGAGAATATCCCCGGCGCCAGCCTGCTGAAATCCTGAGAATCTTAGTAGCTTTGAAACCTACCGAAACGCAACCGCCATGTCCGAAAAGAAACGCCTGTTCCTGCTCGATGCCTATGCCCTGATCTTCCGCGGCTACTACGCCCTGATCAAGAATCCCCGTATCAATTCCAAAGGGATGGACACCTCCGCGATCATGGGCTTCATGAATTCGCTTTTCGACGTGATCCGCAGGGAAAAGCCGGACCACCTGGCCGTATGCTTCGACAAGGATGGCAGCACTGAGCGCACCGAGCTATTCCCCGAGTACAAGGCCAACCGGGACGAAACCCCGGACGCCATCCGCGTGGCGGTGCCCTGGATCCAGAAGATCCTCGAGGCCATGCATATCCCATGTATCGAAAGATCGGGCATGGAGGCCGACGACATCATCGGGACGCTGGCCCGGCAGGCCGAGGCGCAGGGCTACCAGGTGTATATGGTAACCCCCGACAAGGATTTCGGGCAGCTGGTAACCGAGAACACCTTTATGTACCGGCCCGCCCGCATGGGCAACGGGATCGAGATCTGGGGCATCCCGGAGGTACAGAAACGCTTTGGCGTGGAGCGCCCCGAACAGGTGATCGACTACCTGGGGATGATGGGGGACGCCAGCGACAACATCCCCGGCTTTCCCGGCGTGGGGGATAAGACCGCCAAGAAATTCATCGAGCAGTTCGGCAGCCTGGAAGGGCTGCTGGAAAACACGGACCAGCTCAAAGGGAAGATGAAGGAAAAGATCATCGAGAATGCGGAATTGGGCCGCCTTTCCAAACAACTGGCCACCATCTGCATTGATTGCGACGTACTCTTTGACGAGAAGGACTTTGAACTCAGCGTCCCGGACAGCCAGAAGGTGCAGGAACTCTTCGAAGAGCTGGAATTCCGTAGGCTGCGCGAGCAGTTCCTGAAGATCTTCTCGGGGGAGGCGGAGAGCGGCGCCGCCGTTGCCACCACCGAAACGGCGCGGCAACAAAAACGGGAAGCCGGCGGGGGGCAGTTCAGCCTCTTCGGCGATGAGGCCGGGGACACCTCCGTGGAGGCCTATTCCGGCCGCAAGACCATTTCGGAGGTCTCCCACCTCTACCAGGCGGTGGGCGAAGGCATGGCCCGGCAACTGTTCCTGAAGAGCCTGGGATCCCAAACCCGGGTGTGCTTTGACACGGAGACCACATCCCTGGATCCGCTGGAGGCCGAACTGGTGGGAATCGCCTTCAGCTGGGAGGCGCATAAGGGGTTTTACCTGCCCATCCCGGAAGGCCGCGAAGCTGCTGCTGCGGTCCTGGACGAACTCCGCCCCTTCTTTGAGGACGAGGGCATCGAAAAAGTGGGCCAGAACCTGAAATACGACATCAAAGTGCTGCACACCTACGGCGTCGAGGTCCGGGGCGGACTGTTCGACACCATGCTGGCGCACTACCTGATCAACCCGGACATGCGCCACAATATGGACGTGCTGGCCGAGACCTACCTCAACTACACTCCCGTACCCATCAGCGACCTGATCGGCAAAAAGGGGAAGAACCAGCTGAGCATGCGCCAGGTGCCGCTGGAGGAACAGACTGAATATGCGGTAGAGGATGCCGATATCACCCTGCAACTGGCACAGCAGTTTGCGCCCGAATTGAAAGAAGCGGGAACGGAGAAGCTCTTCCGCGACATCGAGATCCCGCTCTTGCGAGTACTGGCGGATATGGAACTGGAAGGCATCAACCTGGATACGGCTTTCCTAAAGGAACTGTCCGGGGCGCTGGAAAACGACATCGCATCGCTGGAAAAACGCATTTACGAAGCGGCCGGCGAAACTTTTAATATCGGATCGCCCAAGCAGCTCGGGGAGATCCTCTTCGACAAGATGAAGCTGGTGGACAAACCCAAGAAAACGCGTACCGGCCAGTACTCCACCTCGGAGGATGTGCTCTCCGGCCTGGCCAAGGAGCACGAGATCATCCGCATGGTGCTGGAATACCGGGGGCTGACCAAGCTGAAAAGCACCTACGTGGATGCCCTGCCGGAGCAGGTGGCGCCTTCCACCGGGCGGGTACACACGGACTATATGCAGACCGTGGCGGCTACCGGCAGGCTCAGCAGCAACAACCCGAACCTGCAGAACATCCCCATCCGCACCGAGCGCGGGCGGCAAATCCGCAAGGCCTTTATCCCGCGGAGCGCGGACTACCGCCTGTTGGCGGCGGATTATTCCCAGATCGAACTGCGCATCATTGCCGGACTGAGCGGAGACGAAGGCATGATCGAATCCTTCCGCAAGGGTGAGGACATCCACGCCTCCACGGCTGCCCGCGTATTCGGGGTGCCACTGGAAGAGGTGACGCGGGAACAGCGCTCCAACGCCAAAACCGTGAATTTCGGGATCATTTACGGGGTTTCCGCCTTTGGCCTGAGCAACCAGACCGACCTGAGCCGCACCGAAGCACGGGAACTCATCGACACCTATTACAAGACCTATCCCAAATTGCGCAATTATATCAGCGACCAGATCGACTTTGCACGCGAGAACGGTTATGTGCAGACCGTGCTGGGGCGGCGGCGCTACCTGAAGGACATCAACGGCAGCAATGCGGTGGTCCGGGGCGCGGCCGAGCGCAACGCGGTGAACGCCCCCATCCAGGGCAGCGCCGCCGATATCATCAAGATCGCCATGATCCGTATCTACGACAAACTCCGCGAAGGCGGCTTTAAGACCAAGATGCTCTTGCAGGTACACGACGAACTGGTCTTTGACGTACTCAAATCCGAACTGGACGACGTGAGCAAACTCATCAAGTCAGAAATGGAAAATGCCTACGAACTGGCCGTGCCATTGGTCGTGGACATCGGCGTGGGTGACAACTGGCTGGAGGCGCATTAACCCCCCTAATCGAAAACGAAATTATAGGTGATGGCCAGCACCGGGGTGTTGGTCACCGACAATTCGAAGGACCCCAGCGGGGCATCGCTGAAGACGTCCCCGTTGATATTACCTTCGCGCTGGGTATAATACAGGTTAAACGGGTTCCTCCGGCTGTATAGGTTGTAGATAGTAAAGGTCCAGTCCCCCACCCACTTGCGGTTTATTTTTTTGCTGTATCGGATCTTCCAGGACAGGTCCAGGCGGTGGTAGGCCCGAAGCCGGTCGTTGTTGCGGTCGATAAAGATCGGAACGTCGATCTGTTGGAAGGGAAAGACGCTGTTGGGGCTGGTGAACGGTCTGCCGGACTGTACGGTGAGGTTCAGGCTCCAGGTATTATAGGCATCTCCCTCAAAATTCACCGTGCCGTTGAACACATGCGGCCGGTCGAATTCCGATGGATACCAGTCGTTGTTGTTGATCCGGTCCAGGAAGGTAGTCCCATTGCTCCTTAGGAAGCTCCGCGAATAAGTGTAGTTCACCCAGCCGTTTATGGTGCCTTCCGGTTTGCGGACGCCGATCTCGATCCCATAGGCCTTTCCATCAACCGGGATGATCTCGCGCTGCAAATAAGGCTCCAGGAAGAAATCAGCCCCGGCCTTGTAGGTAAGCGCATTACGGGAATCCCGGTAATACCCCTCTATGGAGAGTTCCCATTCGTCATCGGCTAATCCCTGGTACCATCCCAGGCCAAAGGCATCCGCCTGCTGGGGTTGCAACAGCGGATCCACCGTCTTCCAGCGAGAAGTGGGCAGGGGCGTAGTGGTATTGTAGATGTTCTGCAGGTATTGGTTCATCCGGGAATAGCTCGCCTTGATGGAACTGTGCGGGCCCAGCGAATAATTCAGGCCCAGTCGGGGTTCCACGCCGTTATAGGTCTTAACGCCGGCGCCTTTTTCAAAGAAGGTGGTGCCGTTCAAGGTCTGCTCGTCCGACTCAAAGCTCGGCTGGGTAAAGGGCCCCACCAGCACGAAATGGTTCAGGCGCAGGCCGCCTGAAAGGCTTAGATTCTCGGTGGGCTTCCAGTTTAAATTGCCATACAGGCCGAACTCGTAACTGAATTCGTCCTCCAGGTCCACCGCATCCACGCTTGCACTCGATCCGGGGTCGAGGCTCCCCGGCGAAATCCGGTAGCGGATCCCCTGCACCCCGGCGTAATAGTCCAATCGATCGCTCAGCGTTTTGAGGTATTCCGTCCCCAGGCTCAGGTACTGGATGCCCGCCTCATACATGATTTCATTGGAACTGTTCTGCTCCGGAAAAATGTTTTCCGGCTTGTAATCCGAAGCCACCAGAAGCGTGCGCAAACTGGAGGCGTCCTCAAAGGTGTGCGTCCAGCCCAGCGTCCCGTTCAGGGTGCGGAACCGGTACTGGTTCTTATCCGCATTTATGTCCTGGATCTTTGTGATCAGGTCCAGTTGATAGAAATCCCAGGAATAAAATCCGGTAAATGAAAGCTGGTCCCGTTTACCCGCCAGCCAGAGCGCCTTGATGGTGCCGTCGTGGAACTTGGCCCGGGTATCTTTTAAGCGGTCCGATATCAGCGGCAACAGAAAATCGGTAAAGCCGGCCCGGGCTCCCGCGGCCAGGTATAATTTATCCTTGATCACGGGGGTCTGCAACGCCAGACGGGATGATACTAACCCGATCCCGCCGCTGAGCTTGGTGCGGTCCACAAAAGGGCTTCTGGCCTTTACATCCATCACGGAACTCACGCGGCCTCCATAGCGGGAGGGGATGTTCGCCCGATAAAGGTCCACCTGGTCCACCATCTCCGGGGTAAAGACCGAGAACAAACCGAAGAGGTGGGTGGGGTTAAAGACCGGGGCATGATCAAAGAGGATCAGGTTCTGATCCAGGGAACCGCCGCGAACCGTGAGCCCGTTGCTGATTTCCCCGGCATTGTTGATCCCGGGTAGCAAGGTCATGCCGCGCAGCACGTCTACCTCCCCGGCCGCCATCGGGATTTTTTGCAGCTCCTCGGTCTGGATCCGCACCCCTCCCATCTGGGTGGATTCAATGTTTTCGGTGATCCGTTTTGCGGTGAGCACCACTTCCGACAATTGCTCGGTCCGGTCCGCCATGAACACGATCACGTTTACGGGACCGTCCAGATCCACCCGCCGGAATTCCGTCTCATACCCCAGGTTGTAGAAGGTTAACTCATAGGTACCAAGCGGCAGCATGATGGTGAACTGCCCGTCGGCCCCGGTGAGCCCGCCGCAGTCGCATTCTGAAATAGCGATCTGCACCCGGTCCATCGGTTCCTGGGTGACGTCGTTGTAGACTTCCATGGATAACCGTGCAAAGCGATCCTGGCCGGACGCCACGGCGCTCATCAGAAATAAACCTGCACAGAACAATCGGATTAGGAAAACGTTGGGCATGAAGGCCGCTGATGTAAGGGTTAATCGGGCCATGCGGTGGGAATTGTCCGGGTTCTGAAAAAGCTTTCCACACAAGGTGCGGTAGTGACCTGAGGGGCCGGGGCTTCCGGACCTTCTTGTTGCGGAATAATGCGGGGCTCCAATGGGTCTTCCCGGATGGATTGGCGCTCAATGTATATCCTTCGTATGGTTGCCGCCGCTGCGGTAAACCGGCCTGGCACAAACTCCTTTTCGTCCTCCGGATTCGACAGATTCCCGATGAGGGTGGCCGGCAGCGGCGCATTAAATCCGGCATTATTCTCCGTAAGGTCCTTCAACGTCAGAAAGTACCGATACGCTTCCCTGGACAAACTGTGCTGCTGCAGTTCGACCAGGATGTCTTCCTTGGTAAAAAGCAGTACCTGCGCAACGGGCAGCGAGACCACCGGCCGTCCGTTGCTGAATTCGTCGGAATAAAGGACGATATCCCGGTTGTAGCGGATTTGCCAGCAAGGCACGTCACAGAAGTAGGTATAATATTGCAGCAGAGGCGAGGTCAGGATATTCTGATACGGAGTGGTGCACTCCCCTTCCCGCAATACTGTTTTATCCTCACACCGGGCGCATATGGAAAGCTGTTCGTGGGACCTGAACTGCCAGAGGTAGAAATTCTCCTCGTCGGCGGGGTCCGTAAAATCAACAAGGAGTTCATGACCGGGAACCAACCGGCTGTAAATGCTCTCAAAGGCAACCTCCGGATCGTAGCGCACATCCAATGCGTCTATATCCACCGGATCGCGGACCCGTTCCGGCCGGGATACGATGCGCTTTCCAGAACCCAGGACCACCTCCATTTGCCATTCCTCCCCCGGGGCCACCGTAAAGTCGTCCGGCGGGAGGTAGCGTTCCTCAAACACGGTGAGCATCACCTCCGCCCCGGTCCCCACATTGCGGAACCGCACGGTGGCATCGTCCCGGAAGCGGAGCCCGTCCACTCCGAATTCCTGTACGGTTTCCAAAACGACCACATAGGATAAGCCGGGTTCGGTGGAGGCGAAGCCGTCCACGTAGATCAGGCCGTAGTTCAGGTCAAAGGACGGTTCCACGGGGTCCGAGCAAAAACTGAGTAAGGCGGCGCAGGCGAAGTAGCCGAAGCGCTTCAATAAGCGATGGAATCCCGGATGCATAGGTTAGTGTAGGAATTATCCCAATATAGGGAATAAATTCAATACCCTGACAGCCCGGATGCGCTGCTATTCAGTCAAAGCGGAAGTTGTAGGTAAGGGCCAGGATGGGGCTGTTCACCACCGAGAGCTCGTAGCTGCCCAGCGGGCTGTCCAGGAAGATGTCCCCGTTTTCCGAACCTTGCCGCTGCGAATAGAATAAATTAAACGGGTTCCGGCGGCCGTACACATTGTAGACGGTAAAGGTCCAGTCCCCCACCCAGCGGCGGTTCAGTTTCTTCCCGTAGCGGATGGTCCAGGAAAAATCCAGGCGGTGATACGGTCGCAGCCGCACATTGTTGCGTTCCAGGAAGATCGGGATATCGATATCCTCATAGCGGAACACCGTATTGGGAGCGGAATAAGGGCGGCCGGATTGCACGGTAAAATTGAAGCTGTAGGTATTGTAGAGCCCGCCTTCAAAATTCACAGTGCCGTTAAATACGTGCGGGCGGTCGAACTCCGACGGATACCAATCGTTGTCGTTGATCCGTTCCCGCAGTGCGACGCCGTCGCTGCGCAGGAAACTCCTCGAATACGTATAGTTGAGCCAGCCGTTCACCTTGCCTTCCGGCTTGCGCAGCCCCAGTTCAACCCCGTAGGCCTTGCCTTCTGCCTGGAGGACTTCCCGTTGCAAATAGGGCTCCAGGAAGAAATCGGCCCCGGCCTTGTAGGTCAGGTTGTTCCGAGAAGCCCGGTAATAGGCCTCCAGGGAAAGCTCGATCCGATTGTCGTTAAAGCCGTGGTAAAATCCGATCCCATAGGCGTCGCTTTGCTGGGGTTCAATAAAGGGGTCCGAAGTCTTCCAGCGCGATGTTGGCAGCGGCGTGGTGGTATTGTAGAGATTCTGCAGGTACTGGTTCAGGCGGGCGTAGCTCGCCTTGACCGAACTGTTTTCGCCCAGCGCAAGGTTCAGTCCCAACCGGGGTTCCAGGCTGTTATAGGTTTTTACCCCGGCCCCGTCCTCGAAAAAGGTAGTGCCGATCAGGTTGTCGTTGGCCGGGTCAAATGCGGGTTGGGTGAACGGGCCTACCAGCACAAAATGGTTGAGCCGTAAACCGGTGGACAGCGTGAGCTCTTCCAATGGTTTCCAGTTCAGGTTGGCATACCCGGAGAATTCGTAACTGTTCTCCGCCGGCAACTCCACCGCATTGATGCTGTTCCCGTTGCCGGGGTCCAGGCGCCCGGGTTCAATGTTGTACTTAACGGCCTGTACCCCTGCGTACCAATCCAACCCATCGCTTGGGTAACGCAGGTATTCAGAACTCAGGCTCAGGTACTTTATGGCGGACTCGTAGTGGATCTCATTATCGCTTTCCTGCTCCGGAAAAATATTTTCCGGGGTGTAATCCGAGCCCACCAGGATGGTGCGCAGGCTGGATTTCTCGTCCAATACGTGCGTCCAGGCCAGGGTGCCGTTCAGGGTCTGAAAGCGATACTGATTGTTGGCCGCATTAATATCCTGGATCTTGGTGATCAGGTCCAGCTGGTAAAAATCACGGGTATAAAACCCGGTAAAGGCGATCTGGTCGTCCTCTCCCAGGAGCCACAGCAATTTCATGGTGGCATCGTAGAAGTTGGCGCGTGTATTGTCCAGGCGATCGGAGAACAGCGGCAACAAAAAATCCGTGAAGCCGGCCCTTCCCCCCAGCGACAGGTTCAGTTTGTCCTTGATCAAAGGGGTTTCAATGGCCAGGCGCGACGAAACCAGGCCTACGCCTCCGCTCAGCTTAAAATTCTCCGGGTACGGATTCCGGGTTTTTACGTCCAGCACCGAACTGGTGCGCCCTCCGTATCGGGCCGGGATATTCGCCCGGTACAGATCCACCTGCGAGATCACCTCGGGGGTAAAGACCGAAAACAGGCCGAACAAATGGGTCGGGTTAAAGACCGGGGCGTAATCGTAAAGGATCAGGTTCTGGTCCAGGGAACCTCCGCGAACGGAAAGCCCGTTGCTGACCTCTCCGGCGTTATTCACACCGGGCAGGAGCGTCATCCCGCGCAGCACGTCAAATTCGCCGGCAGCCATCGGGATCTTCTTGATCTCCTGCATCTCCAGTTGCAGCGCTCCCATCTGCGGCGATTCGATATTCTGGGTGATGCGTCGGGCCCGAAGGACTACCTCGGATAATTCCTCCGCCTGTTCCTGCATGCGGACCGACAACTCTGTGGATTCGTCCAGGTCCACCTGGCGGCGTTCGCCCCTGAAGCCCAGGTAGAAAAACTCAATTTCATAGCTGTCGCGCGCAAGGACCACGGAATAACGCCCGTCGCGATCGGTAATCCCGCCACAATTGCAGGGATCGATGGCAATCTGCACCCCTTCCAGCGGGCTGCCGTCGGCGGCGTTTACAACACGCAGGGATAGCGAGACCTCCTGCCGCTGCGCATATCCGGAACCGTTCGCCGCCATCAGGAAGCACGTGAACCAAAACAGTCGGATAACCGACTTCGGCCGCTGTTTTGAAATGATCCTCATTCCTGCCAGCCTTCGGGTTCCACATTGGTTCGGTAAGGTCCTTCTTCGCATGGGACGCTGGTTACCTGCGGAGGTGGGGCGTCATCAAATCCCTCTGCCTGGGAAATAATAAATTCCTCCAACTGTTCTTCCTCAATTCCTATTCGTTCCACATAGATCGATTGGGCAGATTGTGACGCTACGGTAAAACGGCCCAAAACATATTCCCCGGGATCGTCAGCATTGCTGAGGTTCCCCAGCAGGGCGGCAGGTAGTGGCGCATTCAATCCGGAATTGTTGTCCACCAGGTCCTTCAGCGTCTTATAGTAGCGATAGGCCTCACGGTTGAGCGAATATTGCAGCAACTGTACCAGAATATTGCGCTTCTGGTACAAAAGTACCTCTGCCACCGGCAACGAGTTGACCGCAGTACCGTCCGAAAACTCATCCGATAAGATCTCCACTTTCTGACTGTAGCGGATCTGCCAGCAGGCTTCTTCGCAACTATACGTATAATAGGGTTTTAGCGGAGGACCCGGATTGTCCGGATTCGGGGAAAAGCATTCGCCATCCCTGAACACACTGAAATTATAGCAGACCTGGCAGTTGATCAGGCGTTCGTAACTCCTGAATTGCCAGAAGTAGTAATTCTCCTCCCCGGCGGGATCCTGAAAAGTGACCGATAGTTGGTGGCCTGGTACAGCCCGTCCGAAATCCTCAACAAAGGTCAGCTCGGGCTCGTATCGTACGGAAACCTCACTTAAAGCAACCGGTGGCAACGCCGACTCCGGTTGGGAAACGTAGTGCCGGCCGTCGGCCAGGACTACGTCCAGGTACCAGCTTTCTCCCGTGGAAATCGCAAAATCAGTGGGGGGTACATATCGCTCCTCTGTTTCCGCAAGCGGTACCTCCATCCCGTCTGATACGCGTACGTAGCGCACCTCGGCCCCGCTTTGGAAAACATTGGTCTGCCTGCCGAAGGACTCCCCCGACTCAAAAATCGCCGCAAACGAAGCTCCGGGAGCATCGGAGGCAAAGGCATCGATATAGATCAGGCCTTGCTGATATTGGAACTCCGGATCAACCGGGTCGGTACATGCGTAAAAGAAACTCAAGGAGGACAACAGGAAAAAGAAACCTTTCCTGCTGAGAGGCCCGGAAATTGGCATTTAGCTGCGTGTTACGCTCAAATATAGCTAAATACCTATTGGACTAGTAGGGCTTATTGTTAAAGTTCGCGCTGACACGCGTTTATTTTAGCGCTTTTCGAATACCAGCTGTCCGGAGCTTACAAAGTCCTCGTACACGGAGCCTTCCAGGTCCATATACAGGCGGTTTCCGGAAATTTCCGCGGCAGCGGTACTGGTAACGCCTCCGGAATCGGTAAAGCTGAGCTGTCCGTTCTCAAAAACGTAGGTCCCGGTCTCCGTATCCGATTGGTTCGGGCAGGGGATATCAAAATTTCCGGTAGCCACCCCGCTCAGGTCCAGATAGTTAAAAGCGTTTTCCGCTGTGGCCGAACCGTCCTGCCCAAAGGTTACGCTCAGGATATAGCAGTCCTTTGCCGTTAGGATATCCAGGAAATCGCTGGCCAGCAATTCATCTTCGGTAGCCGTTGTCTCGTCCAGTTCCAGGGCTACGGCATCCCAGGTGCCGTCAATGGATACGTCTGCGGATCCTCCGCCGTCATTTGAGCAGGCGCCCAGCAAGGCGGCAACTGCCAGCAAGGCAATTCGTGCGATTTTCATCATCGGTCGTTTTCAGTACTAAACGCCGTTGTTCCCGGTTTATTTTGGCCGGAGGCCTTAAAAAGCGAAGCGGTAGGTTGCCTTTAACAGAAAAATGTTGGTGGGTTGCTGCGAGCCGAAAATATTCGATTCCAGGCTGCTGAGCAGGCCGGATGCCGGATCGCCGGACGCGGTAAGGTCCTGGGACCATACCAGGAAGAGTTCGGAGCCCGGGATGTACTCCCAGCGCACCACCAGATTGGATCGGAACTGGATAAACGAGAAATCCGGATCGTTAAAGCTGAAGTCCACCGTGCCGTCCTGCGCCTCATCTACCTCATAGACCCCATCCGTAAAATTGAGCTGTTGGGGCCCGTAGGCGGTAAACCGGTCGTTGAATTCCTGGGCCAGCGGATCCGTTATATACTTGAAATTGGAATACCGCCCCCTGGAGATAAAGGGTTGCCCCCAATACTGGACGGTCAGGTTCGGATTAATGGTGTAATTGAGCCGCAGGCTCATGGCCAGCGTCTGTTGGTCAATGCTGCCGTTCAAATAGCGCACTTCGTTGCCCAGGTCTATGTTATCGATATACTGCAGCCGGTCGTTGTTGATTTCCAGGCTGGGATAGGCGGAAATGGAGAGGGCGTTGGTGGGTTGATAGGTGAACCCGCCTTCAATATAGTAACGACGATAGGATTCGTCAAAGGATCGCTGGCCGTTGTGGAAAACATTGAAACGGATCTTCTTGCGCCGGTCCGTGTTGATCCCGTTCCAGAAACTGATCTGCGGCGACTGGCGCAGGCGCGGTCCGCCGCGCAGGGCAAAATTGGAGTAATTCCGAACGGTGACCGTTGCGCCCAGATTCGTAAACCAGTTGCCCGACCAGTTCTGCCAGCTATTGGTGTTGAACATGAGCAGGTTGTTATTTCCTGCAAAGTCCCATGCGCTCCAGTGGTTGTAATTGATCCCCACCCGCCTGAAGGTCTTGTCCGGTTTAAGGGTCTGGTACCCGATCCAGGTATAGTGCCGATAGTCATCCGCCTGGCGCTGGAACCCGACGTCATTCAATTCCAATTCGGGGGAGCGCCAGGTAAAGCCACTTTCAAAGCGCCAGTGGCCATCCCCGATCTTGCCCAGCTGCAGATTGCCCCCGGTACCGGTGAGCGAGGTGCGATCCGGGTCCACTTCCACATGGTTCGCCCCTACCCGCTGAAATAAATGGCCGATGGATTCCTGGGTGTTCCGGATGGCCTCGGGGCTCCCCTGCACGTGGCTCCAGATCAGGCTGCCGCCCAGGTACCAATCCCGGTCGTTCCACTGGTGTTTAAAGTCAAAACCTCCGGTGTAGGCCGACTCATGGAGCCATTGCAGCGATTCCGGAAGGGCCTCCCGGTTGGTGGCGGTAATGATGGTCCCCACATAGGTATCCCCCCCGCTGAAATCCTTTTGAACCCGCCCTACCATATAGTTGGTGAGTGGCTCCACCACCTCCTTGCGCCGGTCCCCGGCATTGTCGATTACGGCAGACCTGCGAGCGGTAACGCTTTCCAGAAAACCCATGGACCAGCCTGAGCTGGTCTTGCCGCTGAATTTGGCCGCCCCGAGGATGGGGGTGGTACTGGGCTGGTCCACGTACTCGCCATCCGCCGTGGAGGGATACCCCTGCGGGCTGCGGCCGATGCGCCGCGAATAAAAGACATTGTCCGAACCGAAGGTCTCCCCTGCCTGGGATTGCGATACCGGATAGTTGAAGATATTCTTATTCTCCACAAAGAAAGGCCGCTGCTCCCGGAAGAAGATCTGGAACCCGTCCAGGGCAATCGCGGACGGGTCGGCCTCTACCTGCCCGAAGTCCGGATTGATGGTAAGGTCCAGCGTCAGGTCGTTGGTGATCCCGATTTTCGCGTCCAGCCCCCCGGTTAGCTGGGTTTCGTCCCCGTCCTGGAAAGGGTTCCCGTCTTCGGGTTCAAAACTTTCGGTCTTTGCTACGGTATACGGCTGAATTTCCAGTTGATTCTGGGGTTCGATATCCCGGAGCCCGCTGAGCTGGCCGAATTCGCTGACAAAACCGGGCGTGTCCACAGGCAGCCGTTGCCAGACCGAACGCTCCTCTTCCCTGAAAAATCGCCGCATTACCTGCAGGCCCCAGTCCTGCTGAGCGGCATTGCCGAACTTGAGCTGGCTTAGTGGGATCCGCATCTCGGCCGTCCAGCCGTCCTCGTCCTCAGCGGTCTTTACATACCAGATCGGATTCCAGGTTTCGTCTTCGTTATTCCCGTTATTCGATTCAAAGACATCGTTCTTTACCCCGGCGGCCGAAACGATAAACCCGAAGGCGGTCCGCTTGTCGTTATAACTATCGATAAAGATCCCAACCCAGTCCCCTTCAAAACCGTCCCTGCGCGAGAGCCGTTTTACGATCCTTTCGGGCTCGGCGTCCAGGGCCCTGATCCCGACGTACAGGTTCTTGGAATCGTAAACGATCTTGAATTGGGTCTGATAAGACGGCGGCGTATTCTCATCCGGCCGGAGTTCGATAAAATCCCCGCCCCATTGTACCTGGCCCCAGGCAGCATCGTTAAGATGTCCGTCTATGGACGGCGCAGGAAGCGTCCCGATGCGGTTGGTCATATATACTTTCTTGGGGACGTCCTCGGCTGGATCGCCTTCGGATTCGGTGGATTGGGTTTCGGGGAGTGTTTCGGAAGGTACCGAATCTTGCGCGCGCGAGGAAAAGCATAGGCAAAGCGCGCATAGGATCCAGAGCTTGGATTTGAACATGGCTGCCGAGTTGATTGATGATGTGTAATTAAGGACTGGTCGCCCGGGCCGCTGTTACAGAAATGCCCTTATTTTTGGGTTTTTTTAACAGTCCGGGGACCGGCTTGCCGATCTTGCGGAAATGAAAAAAATATTGCCGAAGATGCATTTGTAATTCAACATATTAATCGTACATTTGCAGCCCGTTATTCGGGAATGAAGTGTATAATATTAAATGATTGCGTAGTGGACACACTGAGCTACAAGACCAAATCCGCCAATAAAAACACCGTTACCAAGGAGTGGTTGCTGGTGGATGCCGAAGGACAAACTTTGGGGCGCCTCGCTTCCAAAGTGGCCAAGATCCTCCGCGGCAAATACAAACCGGATTTTACCCCCCACGTGGATTGCGGGGATAATGTAGTGGTCATCAACGCCGAAAAGGTTAGCCTCTCCGGCGGGAAGTGGGACGCTAAACAATACATCCGTTATACCGGCTACCCGGGAGGTCAGCGCGTTCGCACGGCCCGGGAGCTGCACGAAAAGAAGCCCACCGCCCTGGTGGAGAAAGCCGTAAAGGGAATGCTTCCCAAGAATAAGCTTGGCGCAGATCTTTTCCGCAACCTGCGCGTTTATGCCGGGGAAGCCCACGATCAGGAGGCGCAGAAACCAAGGGCCATTAACTTAAACGACCTTAAATAATGGAAGTGATTCACAAAATAGGAAGAAGGAAAACGGCCGTAGCCCGGGTTTATGTAAGCCAGGGTAACGGAACCATCACCGTCAACCAGCGCGATCTGGCTGATTACTTTCCTACCGCTACACTTCAATACAAGGTGCGGCAGCCTTTCAGCCTCACCGAGACTGACAAGAGTTATGACGTAAAGGTGAACGTATACGGAGGTGGCATCACCGGACAGGCCGAGGCCGTCCGCCTGGCCCTTTCGCGCGCCCTTTGCGAAATCGACGAGGAAAACCGCGAGGTGCTGAAACCGGAAGGTTTGCTGACCCGCGACCCGCGTATGGTAGAACGCAAGAAATACGGTCAGAAGAAAGCCCGTAAGAAATTCCAGTTCTCCAAGCGTTAAGAATATATCCCCCGGTTTTCCGGGGGACCTGTTTTATAGATTGCAAAGCCCCGCTGGTCGGGGAAATTTTAACCGAGTTCCTTGAAACCTTCTCTTCGGAGAAACTAGTGAAGAACCCGGGCCGCCAAGGCGGATTCCGGGGGCCAATTTAGTTTAGCATCTAAATGGCAGAGGCGCGTCCCGGCCGGTTGGCTGGGGCAACCACTTTGCCATTGCTTATTCAAAGAACGTAAACTAATAGAAAGATGGCTGAGAAAGCTGAAGTTAAAGACCTCTTAGAGGCAGGGGTGCATTTTGGGCACCTTACACGCAAATGGAATCCCAACATGGCTCCCTACATCTACATGGAGCGCAACGGGATCCACGTTATCAATCTGTACAAGACCGTCGCCAAGCTGGACGAAGCTTGCGAGGCGTTGAAGAAGATCGCCTCTTCCGGGCGCAAGATCCTCTTTGTGGCTACCAAGAAACAGGCCAAGGACATTGTGGCCCAGAAGGTATCCGATGTGAACATGCCTTATATTACCGAGCGCTGGCCCGGGGGGATGCTCACCAACTTCGTGACCATCCGCAGGGCGGTGAAAAAGATGGCGTCCATCGACCGCATGAAGAAGGACGGCACCTTTAACACCCTCTCCAAAAAGGAGCGCCTGCAGGTAGAACGCCTCCGCGCCAAGCTGGAGAAAAACCTGGGGTCCATTGCGGACATGACCCGGCTGCCCGGAGCCATCTTTGTGGTGGATACCATGCGGGAGCACATCGCGGTTAAAGAGGCCCAGAAACTGAACATCCCCATCTTTGCGATGGTGGATACCAATTCGGATCCCCGTCCGATCGATTTTGTGATCCCGTCCAACGACGATGCCTCAAAATCCATCGATATTATCATGGCTCAGGTGACCGGCGCGGTTGCCGAAGGGCTGGCGGAGCGGAAATCCGAAAAGGCTTCTGAAAAAGAAAGCCAGGCGGAAGAGACCGAAACCAAGCCGAAAGCGGCAGCGGCAGCGGAACCTGCTCCGATAGCCGAGGTAAAGGAGGAGGCCAAACCGGCACCGGCCGAAGAAACCAAAGCGGCTGAAGA
>JBNKHB010000001.1:0-37509 GCA_050290125.1 Robiginitalea sp. | reverse complement strand
CAAGGCCTGCGGAACCCGCATCCGTCCGGAGGGTATGGGGCGGTGACGCGTGCGGTGCATCCGGGCATCCAGGTCCCTTTCTATGATCTGGTTATAAGCATTGGAGGCGCCGACCATACAATAGCCGCCCAGGATCAGTAACAGCAAAGGACCCAGGCGGAAGCTCTCCGCACCCAGGAAATAGCCGGCCACCGCGGAAAATACCACGCTTATCGCCAGTTTGGCCTTGGTGATCTCCTTGAAGTCGGTGAAAGCCAGCTGAATAGCGCCTGGCTGAACGGTACCTGTTGCGGGTTTCATACGCGCTGATCGGGCCGCAAAGATACAGGTCAATTTGCAAATGTGCTAATTTGTGAAGGCCGGCAATAAAAAACCCCGGCGCTGGGCCGGGGCTTTCTTGAGTGTAGTATTGTTGAGCGTAGTTACGCTTATTGCAGCTTGAACATGATCGGAAGGCTGAAGGGTACGCGTACGGCACGACCCCGCTGTTTTCCGGGTGTCATTTTCGGCAGGCGCTCGATGATCCTGCGGGCTTCAGCTTCCAGGTTCTTGTCCGGTCCGCGCATGCGAATGTTTCCGATGCTGCCGTCCTTCTGGATGGTAAACATTACGGACACCCTTCCCTGGATCCCCATCTCCTGGGCAATCTCAGGATAACGGAAATTCTTCCGCACATGCTCCTGCATCATTTCGTTAAAGCAGGCGCGCTTATCGCTGGCGCCTTCGCAGCCCGGGAAGATCGGTACGTCTTCAATGACGGCGAAGGGTACGTCGATATCTTCTTCCACCTCTTCAACTTCCACGTCTTCCACTTCAATGATCTCTTCTTCCTGGCTGGTCTCGGTGGACTCAATAACGGTTTCTTCCACTTCTTCTTCGTCCTCAACCACCTCGATTACTTCGGGGGCGGCGGGCGGAGGGGGCGGCGGAGGGGTTTTGATCTGTTCCGTCATCGGAACTTCCTCGTCCAGCAAATCCTCCACATCCATGGAGATGTCGTAGTCATTCACCTTATCATAGGTTTTCCATTCCAGTGCCACATACACCAGCGCCATTACCAGAGCCAATCCCAGCACAAAGTACAGCCCGCTGTTCCTTCTAAGATCGGCTTTCGGATTCTTTTTAGATTCCATGCTTTTAACGATTTAAGTGTTCGCTAATTTAACTATTCTTTTATAAAATCCGCAACTAATTCTCCCATTTTCCCCACGGGAATGCGTGAAACAGCACTTTCGTTGAGGCAACGCCTCCTGAAAGACCCAGGGCATTGGCCGCCATATCCGCCCATTCGGCGGCCCGGCCGTTGTCCATTTGGTCCTGGAGCAACTCAATAATGCCGCTGTAGGCCAACAGGACGGCAAAGGCTACCAGGGCAGTCCCTGTAAAACCGACCCGGCCCCTTTTACGGGCCCGGATAGCCAGCAAGGCGAGGACCATGGCAACCATGTAAAAACCGAAATGCGCCACCTTATCACCGTAAGGCAGGTTAAGACCTCCTGTATCCAGCTCGTCCAAAGAGGCCAGGCAGGCAAAGGTCACGGCAGCCATCCAGATAAAGAAGGCCGGGATGGCCCAAGCGGTCCTAGGCTCCGATAAGTTCTTTGTACTGGGCATCCGAAAGCAACTCCTCCACTTCGCTGGGGTCCGAAAATTTGATACGAACCATCCAGCCCGCGCCGTAAGGATCGGTATTCACCTTCTCCGGCTCGTCCTCGAGTGCCTCGTTAAATTCAATGATCTCCCCGCTGAGCGGCAGGAACAGGTCCGAAACGGTCTTTACGGCTTCTACCGTGCCGAACACCGCTTCGCGTTCCAGAGTTTCATCCAGAGTGTCCACCTCCACATAGACAATATCCCCAAGCTCGCCCTGGGCGAAATCGGTAATGCCCACCGTGGCGACGTCCCCTTCCACACGCACCCATTCGTGGTCCTTTGTGTATTTGAGATCGGCTGGTATATTCATCGGCTCTAAGATTTTAGCAGTGCCGCAAATGTAACGTATTCCAATGGTAAGCTCCAACGCCGGCGGGGTCAATTTCGCAGCGTGCCGGCCAGGACCGCAGCAGGCCTAGTTTCCGAAGTTATACCGCAGGGTGAACCCCGTATTGATGGTGGTCTGCGGGAAGGCCGTGGAGACGGCGAATTTGGAGAAGGAATGGTCGTAGAAAAAGAGGGCATTCAGGTTCTTGGTCAGGGCGTAATCCGCGGTGAACTTCACCGAGAACAGGTTCTGCCCGGAGGTGATCTGGTTGTTGTCGATATCCAGGTTCCTGATGATGGTGATGTTGTCCCGCAGGCTAAAGTCCGCTTTGAGATTCAGGTCGCCCTTCAGCCGCTGGCGCTCCCCAGCGATCCGGGTCACGAACTGCACATCCTTGAAGCGGTACCCGAGGCCCAGGGTATATTCCTTGCCGTTGATCTCGGTGAGCAGGTTGTTGTCGAAGCTCAATGAGAGGGCGCGGTCGGTCCGGATCTCAGCCAGGACGCTTAGCGAACTCTGCATCTCAAAATCCACCCGCACCAGGGGGTTGAACTGGTCGTTCAGTACCACGTTGTTGATGAGTTGCTCCGGCATCCGGTCCTGGGTTTCGGCCTCAATGGCTTGCGTATTGTCGTCGTCGTCGTTGAGCAATTGATTTCGCTCCAGGTTGGTCTGGAAGGAATTGATGCTATAGGCGGCCCGGTAGCCATGGCTGATAGAGAAGCGTTTGAATTGCTTTTTGAACCACTTGTTCTTCATAAGCCCCGTATACTTGATATTCCAGTTGGGGATGGGGATGTCGCGGAAAGCGTCCAGGTTTACCCGGTTGACATCCTGGCCCGTATAAGCCGCGAAGAAAGCGGGCAGCAACACTTCCTGCTGGGTCTTGCCGTACCGGGTCGGAAAGCCGTCGGCATCCACCCCGTTATCGGGTTCTGAACGGTCCGACACCAGCCGGTTGGCAATCACGATCCGGTTGTCCTTAAAGGTTTGAAAGGCCTCGGAACTGCTCTCGTCGCTCTTGTTGAAGGCGGTAGCGATCATCAGCGTGGAGATGCTGAAATTTCCGAAGGTGTTGGGCGCCTCCGGTTCGTAGACTCCGTCCACAATGGAGAAATTCTCCTGCAAGCTCTCCGAATACTGCCGGTCCGCCAGCAGGTCGATGGTAAGCTCGGGCACGGGCTGGGCCGTGGCCGTAATGTTGAGTTGCTTGTTGGTACGCTGGATGAACTGCTCGTTGAAGGCGTTGAAGTTGGTGAGCCAGCCGTTCCGCGCGGCCAGGAAGCGGACGTCGCTCTGGCTCCCGAATACAAAGCCGAGGGTGGGCCGGGTGGTGCCGATAAAGCCGATGGACTGGGTATAGCCCGGCAGTACCGTCCCGTTGTTTTCACTGTAGTTCACGTTCAGGCGCTTGACCATGGTGATCACATCCACCACCGTGTTAAAGAGCTTCCCGGTCTTCTTCTCCCCGCTTGCAGCCTCGCCTTCCCGGGTATTGCCGGCCTTGTCCGAACGGGGCGGGGCGATGCCCGTGGTGGGTTTCCCGCTGGATTTCTTCAGCCCGATCCGGTCGTAAAAGCGCTGCATGCTCAGGGCGGCGGTCAGGGTATGCGTATTGGCGTTCTGTACCGTGTTGATAGAGGTCAGGTTCAGCTGGTCGTCCGGTACGCCGGGATTCTGGGCCTGGGCCACCGCCAGGTTCAGGGCGTCCCCTCCGCGCTGCCATTCAAAGTTGCTGGTGTAGGTATACTGGGCATTGATAAAGTCCAGGATCGGGATCTTGCTCAGCGGCAGTTCGTAATTGAGCGTCATTTGCTGCGAATGCCGGTTGGGCTCCCCGATGTCAAAAAAGCCGTCCCAAAGGGTTCGGTCTTCCAGTATGTCCGAGAAGGGGTTGCCCACCTCTTCATAGTAGTTCCGTATGATGCTGTTGTTGGAGCCTGTCAGTTGTACCCGCAGCGACTTGCTAAGGGCGTAATTCAGATTGTATTGCCAGTTGAACTGGTAGTTGCGCTGTTGCAGCAGCGGCAATTCCAGGCTTTCCACCCCGGGCTCCAATACGTCGCGGAAACGCTGCTGGTTGAATTGCCGGTTGATGTCGGACTGCAGCGAAATACTGGTGGGGAGCAGGTTAAAATTCAGCTCCTTGAGCCACTGCCAGTAACTTCCCCTGAAGAGCGAGTCGTTCTTGGCGAAGGGCTCCACCGTGGCCGGTTTAAAGTTGTGGTTGTATACCACGCCCGCCTGTACGTTCTGATCGCGGAGGGAGGCCACCTCAAAATCCCGGTGGTCCGTTTCGTTATAGGAGTAGTTGAAAGTGAAATTCTCGATGTCAAAGAAGTTCGCCTCGGCTTCCTCCCCGCGGTTCTTTCGAACCCCGATAAAGTTGATGCTGGTGCGCTTGGTATAATCCTCGGCCTGACGCTGGATCTGTTCCGCCTCCTCGGCAGTGGCCGCTGCATCGATGCGGTCCTGCAGCTTCAGGTCGTCGTAGACCGGATCGAATTCGGGCGTGATGAGTTGTTCGGAAATGCCGTAGTTGAACGGAATCTGCAGGTTCCACTTCTCGGGGAATAGTTTGCCCACCTCCACATTGGTCACCACGTCGTAGGAGATAGCATCTTCCCGGGCCCGCTCGTTCGGCATCTGGTCGATGGCCCCAAAGCCGGAGGTACTGGTGTTACCCGTGGCCGATACGTTAGCGAAGTCCGCCATGTTGGCGTCGATGGCCGCCACTGCGGCCCACCCTCCCTGGTTGTCCAGGCCGGCCAGTCGCAGTTCGTTAAACCACACCTCGGCCCTCAGCGGAATGTTGTCTATATTCTTGACCCCCACCATCATGCTGCGGATGCTCCCCAGCGACGGATTCCCCCGTATCCCGATCCGCACGCGGCCGGGTTGGCGGGGAGCGAATTCGGGGACCTCAACCGCTTCGCCGTCCACTACCTCGTAATAGGTTACCTGCCCAAGGGTTTGGTTGGCGATCCCGGCAGATTTCACCTTGTTAAGGTCGGACAGCGCCACATCCAGTTCGTTGGCCTCCGGCCACACCTGTTCGGCGGTAGCGGCCGAGAAGGGGGTAAACTCAAGCGGGACTTCCAACTGGTAGAAGTTTTCAGAAAAGTCGGTTCCGATCCGAAGGAACCCGACCAGGGACTCCCCGTCGGTAAAGGGGTCGGACTCCACGATCTTTTCGGCGTGCATGAACATCTTGAGGCGTTCGTACTGCCGCATGTCCATGCTTACGTTCTTGAAGACTCCACGGGCGTCCTGAGGCTCCAGCATGTCCACCAGGAAGGAAAGCGACTGCTCATTCTGCCGGACGATGGTATTGTTGTTGTTCAACTGCTCGCGGAATACGCCGGGAGGCAGCACGTAGGGGATGGGGATCCGGGCCTCGTTCTCTTCCACGTTTACCGTGTTTACATCTACGGTGGTGGCATCGTCGGCAGGGTTGTCGTTGTTGGTCTGCAGCGTCTTGGTATAGGTCCGCCAGTCCCCGCGCACCAGGTCCAGGGTGGCAAAACGCAGCACCACCGGATCGGCAAAGCCGGTCAGGTACATCCGCATAAAGCTGATCGAGCGGAAATCGGTAATGCCGCCCACCGCATCGGTAAAGTCGCTGAGCGGGATCTTGAACTGGATCCAGCGGCGGTTCAGCTGGCTGCCGTTGGGCAGGTTCGGGGTAACGCCGTCCTTGATATCCGTTACATACGGGTCGTCGATGGTGATGCCGGGACGGATGGGGATGCGGTACTCGTAATAGCTGTTCACGGTATTCATGGTCAGGTCCCGGTCCACGTCCTCCACGTCCGGCAGGGTTGTATTCCCGCGGTTGGTATTGGTTACGGCTACCGGGGAGTTCCCGTCCGTGTTGTTGAAATCCAGGTAGCGCTCCAGCACGCTGCCCTCCCGGTTCAGGTAGTACACGTAGTTGTCCAGGGCCGGGTCTTCCGCCGGGCCGTTATACCCCTGGGCGGCCTCCTCGCTATCGTCCAGGCCATCAAAGCCGATATCCTGCAGGCTGCGGTTGGCCTCGTCGGCGTCAAAGGCATATACCAGCGCCTGGGTGGCGGGCACCTGTCCCCAGACCGTGCTGGCGGTAAGGTCGTTTGAGCTTACGCCGGGTAAGCCGTTTTCATATTGTTTGCGGCCGTCGGCCAGGATGTCCTCGCTGATGTTCCCCAGGTTGAGCACCAGTTCGCCCGGGCCGGTGGCTTCCCCGTCCACATACGGGTCCAGGACCCAGAATTGCACGAACTCCACGTTGGACTGCTCAAAGTTGGTACTGGAGAGCGACCGCATGATCCCCGCCCATTTTTCCTGGGGAGATTCCCCGGCAAAGTTGGGGTTGGCATTATACGGTCCTTTTTGGTTGGGGTAATAGGCAATGTCCAGGGTATTCTGCACCTGCGTCTGCCCCTGGGCGATATCGATCCGCGGGAAGACTTCGTCTATAAAGATCCGGCGGGTGGAGTTGAGCGAGATGTCGTTGTCGCTGATCCCCGAGGGGCGCTGGTTCGTGTAGAAAATCGGGTCGATGGTATACCACGCCAACTTGGCGCGTTCATAACCGGTGGCCAGGTCGTCCTCCCCTTCGTCCAGGAATTCCAAAGGCGTACTGGCCAGGCTCCATCCGAGCGAAGAACGGATGTCGATCAGGGCCTGGGCGCCTTCAAAGTCGTCCAGGTAACTGGTAGTCTCCCCCTGGAAGTCCGCATTTTTGGGTGAATTAGGTTTCAGGAACGCCACCTCTCCCCTAACGGATACGTTTGAGGGCACATCCGTATCCACGTTGGGGAGCATGTTGGCCAGACGGGTAAGGAAGGGCACCTCCGTAGAAAAATTCCCGTTCAGGCCAAAGATGGTGTTATTAACCGGCTCTACCCCAAAATTGGCTTTCTGGGTGAGCGGGCGTTCGTTCAGGTTCAGCAGCGTGGCCCCCAGTACGAATTTTTCGCTGATCTGGTGTTCCACGTTTACCCCGGTAAAGCGCCGCGTCTGCTGTCCGAACACGGCATTGTTCTCCACAGAGATGTTGATGGGCGTATTGGAAGCCTGCAGGCTGGGGTCCAGGATCTGGACCGTTCCCGCCTGGTAGTTCACCGTGTAATCGATGCCTTCCTGCAACTGCCTTCCCCCGGCGGTTACCCGCACCGATCCCCTGGGCACGTTAAAGGCCCCGATGGGGATGCCGCTGCCGGTTTCGGACTTGTAGCGCCCCTTGAGGCGGAAGCGGTTCTTTTCCGCATCCTGAAGGGAAGCCGCCTTGGTCTGGGTGTACATGTTGCGGAACACGTATTTCTGCTGGTTCTCGTTGTAGCCCTGGTCGTTGGCCACATCGTAGGTGCCACCGCCCATGAGCTCGAAAAGGTAGGACCCGAAGGGCTCCACCTTGGTAAAGATGATCAGGCCGTTCTCGGTGTTTACCGTGAGGCCGGGCACAAAATCAAAGAAGCCGTCCCCGCCGGGTTGCACGTCGTTGTACACATTGAGCCGGTCCAGGTTGAAGACGTCCAGCAGGATGCGCTCCTCCAAGGGTTTGGGGACATCCGGCCAGCCCACATCCGGGTTTACGGGGGTAATGTAGTTCCGCGGGGTGGGATCCGAGTACAGGATATTCAGCTTAAAATCATCCTGGCTCAGCTGGAACGCACCGGTGGCGTATATGTTCTTCATCATCAGGTCCCATATGGGATCCCCGACGTTGGTGATGTTGCTCTTGAGGAGCTTCAGCACCAGGTTGTTGTTGTTGATCTCTATCTGGGCACCCGGGCTTACCGTGGTCGCGTCCAGGCCTCCGTTGGCGAATTCCCCTACCTGGAAAACCTGCCCGCCGATGGTGTATTGGAAGGCCACCGCCAGCACCTCGTCATTGCTCAGCCGCTGGTTCAGCGAGATGTAGCCCAACTGGGAATGGTAGCTGTAGTCCCGGCCGGGTTCCAGTTTTCTCGCATTCTCCAGAATGGCATAGTCAAATCCCTGGTTGGCCACGTAACCGCCCGGAATCTGGAAGCCATCGTCTACCGTGGCGATATCGCGGATGTCCGGGGTAAGGACCCCGCCGCTGCCGATCAGGGCCGGGTCGTAATCGTTCGCCCCGTTTCGCGGCAAATCGCCGCCCGTTCCCGTATTGAAAAAGCCGGCTTGCGCGCCGCCCGCTATGCCGATGCGGGTCAGGTCGGATATGGCTTCCCCAAGGTCCTGGATGGCCACGATGTTCCGCACGTTCAGGGTCTGCTGGCTGCGGTTGGTCACCCAGACCTCCAAGCGGGTGATCTGCACCTGGCTATTGATATAAGGGTAGTTCGCCAGCGCGGCGTCGTAGCGGTCGCGGAAATACTGGGCCAGGAAAAAGTGCCGGTCCTCGTCGTAATCCAGGGCCGTCAGTTCAAATTCGTTCAGGGTCCCGCCTCCCTGCGCCACCACCGTATTGTTTTGGGAGCGTTGTTCGGAGAATACAGCGGTAACGGTCGTACGTCCGAACTGCAATTGCGTTTTTACCCCGAACAAACTCTGGGCCCCCGTGATCAGGGAGCTGTTCAGCGGCATATTCACATTCCCCACCTCGATCTTCCGGATGATATCGTCTTCGGTAGGCGTATAGTCCAGCTTAATCAGGTTCTGGAAATCGAAGGTGGCTTCCGTATCGTACTGGGCGGTTACCTGCAGCCGTTCCCCGATCTTGCCCAGCATGCTGAGGCTAATCCGCTGGTCAAAGTCAAAGGCCAGGTTGGTGCGGTTTCGCGGCGAGAGCGCCGGGTTGTCATTCTTCTGCCAGATCACCCCCAGGTCCATGGCTACCGACCCCTGGGGCACCACTTCAATGGTATTCCCGCCAAAGATGGTCTCAAAAAAGCTGCTGTTTACGTAGAAATTCGGGAGCAGGTTCTTCCGGGCCTCCTCGCTGCCCTCCTTCTTCCCGCTGAAGGCGTCGATCTTCTCCTTAAAATAAGACTTGATATCGCCCTGGCGGACCAGTTCCAGATACTGTTCCGGGGTCAGGATAATGGGGTAGGAAATGTCGTAGTCGCCGACGGATTCGGTGTAGATATAGCGATCCAGCTGCGGATCGTAGGTGTATTTGGATACAATGCTGGAGGGATTCTCCATCCGAAGACGGCCCAGCTCGAATCCGGTCTTGACCGAATCAACCTGAACCGAATCGGCTGGTATTTCCGTATCCTGCGCAGCCAGCGGGCTCATGGCCGCCAGCAGCGAAAAGGAAAGGAAAAGAAACAGTTTACGGTAACGGATGTAAAATGCCGATGCCCCTTTTTTCAAACTTTTTACAAATTTTTAAGCGCCATCTTGATAATGCCCTCGACGCTTAGCGAAGGATCCTGCCGAAGGGCCGCATCTACGGGCTTTTCGGATTGCTTTCTGGTAAAGCCAAGAACCTCTAAAGCAGATAACGCTTCTTCTTTATTTGTATTGTCTGATTTGTGGGAAAGTTCGTCCAGGTCGTAAATACGCAAAATTTTATCCCTCAGGTCCAGGATTACGCGTTGCGCCGTCTTGGCACCAATGCCCTTGACGGACTGTATGGATGGGACGTCGCCACCGGCGATCGCCTCCCGGATTTGCTGGGGCGTCATGGAGGACAGCATGGTGCGCGCGGTACTGGCCCCTACCCCGGATACGGAGATAAGCAGGCGGAAAGTCTCCCGCTCCGCCCTGGTGTGAAATCCGTACAGGGTATGGGCGTCTTCCCGGATTTGCAGATGGGTGTAAATTTTCAGGTTTTCCTGATCGGGTACGGCGGCATAGGTATACAGGGAGATGTTCACGAAATAACCCACCCCTCCGCATTCCACGATCAGGTGGGTGGGGTGCTTTTCGATAAGCCTGCCGCTTAAGTGGTCTATCATGGGTCCGGATTTGGACAGGGGGATCCCCCTTTATTGGTTCTTCCGCGCTTTGCGTCGTTTCTCGCGTTCCTGGGCGTCAATCACCGCCACCGCGGTCATATTCACCATCTCTTCCACGCTGGCACCCATCTGCAGGATGTGGACCGCCTTCCGGAGCCCCAACATGATCGGTCCGATGGTATCGGAAGCCTGTAGTTCCTTGATGAGCTTATAGGTGATGTTCGCAGCATCCAGATTGGGGAATACCAGGGTATTCACCTGCTGGCCGGCCAGTTTGGAAAACGGGAACTGGGTTTGCCGAAGTTTTTTGTTCAGGGCAAAATCGGTCTGGATCTCGCCGTCTACCACCAGGTCCGGGTTTTCCTCGTGAAGCAGTTGGATCGCCTTGCGGACTTTTTTTGCCTGCGGGTGGGAGGAGGAACCGAAATTGGCGTAGGACAACAGCGCGATCACCGGGTCAAAATTAAAGGCGTTGGCCAGGTTGGCCGTCATGCGCGTGATCTCCGCCAGTTCCTCTGCAGTGGGGTCGATATTAATGGAAGTGTCCGCCAGGAAAAGCGGCCCCCGGGAAGTGATCATGATGTGCACCGTAGCGGCCTTGGAAACGTCCGTCCCCTTGCCGATCACTTCAAAGATGGGCTTCACGGCGGATGCGTAGGAGCGTGAATATCCTGAGATCATCCCGTCGGCATCCCCTTCAAGCACCATCATGGCCCCGAAGTAGTTCCGTTCCCGCATCCGGCTTTTCGCACTGTACAGCGTACAACCCTTGCGCCGCCTGAGTTCCCAATAGCGTTTGGCATATGCATCCCGCTTTTCCAAAGAATCCGCAGTGTACTGGTCCACGATGGGTACTTCCGTGTCAAATTCCAGTTCCTTTTTGAGCTTCTCTATCTTTTCGCGGCTGCCCAACAGGATGGGATGCGCAATCCCCTCTTCACAGGCAATCTGCGCCGCCTTGAGCACGTCCAGCTGGTCTGCCTCGGCAAAAACGATCTTTTTGGGATCCGACTTGGCCCGGTTCATGAGCCAGCGGATCACCTTCTTGTCGTCTCCGGAACGTTGCAGCAGCTCCTCCCGGTAACGGTTCCAGTCCGCAATGGGGTCACGGGCCACCCCGCTTTCCATGGCCGCCCGGGCCACCGCCGGCGGGATCTCGGCAATAAGCCGGGGGTCAAAGGGTTTGGGGATGATGTATTCTTTTCCAAAGGTCAGGCGCGTTTCGCCATAGGCCACGTTCACCTGTTCCGGTACCGGTTGCTTGGCCAGGCTGGCCAGGGCCTTCACCGCCGCCATTTTCATTTCCTCATTGATCTTTGTAGCGCGCACGTCCAGCGCCCCCCGGAAGATGAACGGGAATCCCAGGACGTTGTTCACCTGATTCGGGTGGTCGGAACGCCCGGTAGCCATGATAATGTCTTTCCGTGTTTTCATGGCCAGGTTGTAATTGATCTCAGGGTCCGGGTTCGCCATGGCAAAGACAATGGGGTTCGGGGCCATGGTCTTGAGCATGTCCGCACTGAGGATGTCCGCAATGGACAAGCCGATAAAAACATCCGAGCCTTTGACCGCTTCCTCCAGGGTATCGATCTTCCGGTCCGTAGCGAATTCTTTCTTTTCCGCAGACAGCCCTTCCCGGTCTTTGCGGATCACCCCTTTGCTGTCCAGCATTACCATATTTTCGGAGGAGGCCCCAAAGGACCGGTACAACCGGCTGCAGGAAATGGCCGCCGCCCCTGCCCCGCTGATCACGATCTTTACCTCCCCGATCTTCCTCTTGGTCAGTTCCAGTGCGTTGAGCAACGCAGCCGCTGAAATGATGGCCGTCCCATGCTGGTCGTCGTGCATGACGGGAATGTCCAGTTCTTCCTTGAGCCGCCGCTCGATCTCGAAGGCTTCGGGCGCTTTGATGTCTTCCAGGTTGATCCCGCCAAAGGTGGGTGCCAGGATCTTGACGGTCTCCACGAACTTGTCCACATCCTTGGTATCCAGCTCAATGTCAATGCCATCGATGTCCGCAAAGATCTTAAAGAGCAGGCTTTTCCCCTCCATGACCGGTTTGGAAGCTTCCGGACCGATATCCCCGAGTCCGAGTACTGCCGTCCCGTTCGAGATCACCGCCACAATATTGCCTTTGGCGGTGTATTTGTAAACCTGTTCCCGGTCTTTTTCAATTTCAAGGCAGGGCTCGGCTACCCCCGGGGAATAGGCCAGGGCCAGATCGCGCTGGGTGGAATAGGGTTTGGTGGGGACGATCTCGATCTTACCGGGCCGGGGCTTGGCATGGTATACCAGGGCTTCTCTCCTCTTTTTCTCCTTGCTCATACAGGTTGGCTTCTAAAGCAAAGGTACGCGGGAGGATTGAATTTGGGAATTTGAAAAATTGAAAATTTGAAAACGGGCAGCTTGGAACTGCAAACAACATGCGTTTTTGCCACCTATCTTAATCCTGGGGGGAGGGAAGGGGGGTTCCGTCGGCTACGTAAACCTATGCATTGCCTCCCCTACAGATCCTCTGTCGCTACCTCGGCCTTTGCCTTTTGCACGTTCAGCCGGAGGGCCAGCAAACCGGCAATGGTGAAGAACACCCCGGCAAACAGCATGGCATTCACCGCATTTTCGCCCAGGAGGTTCTTATAAATGGCGCCAAAGGTCAGCGTTTCGATCCCCATTGGGATCACGATCATCATATTGAGGATGCCCATATATACCCCCCTGCGTTCCTGCGGGACGATCTTGGATACCATACTATACGGGATGCCCATCATGGCCGCCCAGCCGATCCCGAAGAATACCATAGGGAAGAGCACATAGACCGGATCGGTGATATGCGGGATGGCAAACAGGGCAAATGCAGTGCCGATCAGGCTCAGCGCATAGACCTTTTTCCCACCGAAGCGCATGGTCAGCGGAACGAGGATAAGGGCTACCACGGTGGTCACGATGTTGTAAGTGGTACTCATCTTTGCGGCCTGGGCTGCTGCCTGCGAGGTATCAAAGCCCATGGTCGTGCGGAACAGCGGGGTAATGAACTGCCAATAAATGAAAAGGGCATACCATTGGAATAAGTAAACCCCGGCCAGCTTCCACATGAAGTTGGGCATGTCCTTGACCGCGTGCTTGATCTCGATGAACGGGATCTTGAACCGCTCCGAAAACGGAAGGGACCGGTGCTTGCGGATGAGGTCGAATTCCTCCTGGCTCGGCGGGATCTCCGGGGTCTTCAATACGGACCACAGGATGGTGGAAAGCGACAGGAACGATCCGATAAAAAAGGAATAATACAGCCATTTGGGTACGGCGCCGGTGATCTCCTCTCCTCCGCCAAACCAATCCTGGAAAATGAAGATGGAAGCATTGGCCAACAGAATACCGGCCCCAACGAAAAGGCTTTGCATCTGGTAGCCCAGGTTCATCTGCTGATCCGGCAGCTTATCCCCCACAAAAGCTCTGTAGGGTTCCATTGCCATATTGTTGCCCACATCCAGGATCCACAATAAGCCAACGGCAAACCAGAGTGCCGGGCTCAGGGGGAAGAGGAAGAGGCAGATGCTCCCCAGCAAGGCCCCGATCAGGAAGAACGGCTTCCGCCGACCCCATCTGGGAGACCAGGTCTTGTCGGAAATCGCCCCGATAATGGGCTGAATGATCAACCCGGTTACCGGGCCCGCGATATTCAGGATGGGCAGGAGTTCCTCAGAAGCCCCCAGAAACAAAAAAATCGGGTTTATGGCGCTCTGCTGCAACCCAAAGCTGTACTGAATCCCCAGGAAACCGACATTCATGTTGAAGATCTGCCAGAAACTCAGTTTTGGTTTTGGAATGGTCATTTGGCTTAGTTGGTTATGGTACCTAATATAGCGGATTCTGTGCTTTCTTTGCCCGAATGTGCCCAAAAAGTGGCCGTTTCGGACAACGCAAACGTTTGAGTTCCGGTTGCTTAGTCCTGCAGGAACCGGATATTCCGTTTGAGCCCTTCGAATTTGGTTCGTTTAACCGCGGACTTCTTAAAGATCCGTTGGAAAACTTCCTCAGTGATTTCCTCCCAATCGGCCCGGTCCATGGCGGTCAGGTCCGGATGGGGCTCGAACCGGGATTCACGGTGGGGGGTAGAAAACCGGTTCCAGGGACAGACGTCCTGGCAAATATCGCAACCGAAGATCCAGTCGTCCCATTGGCCTTTGAACGCGGTTGGGATCTCGTTCTTCAATTCAATGGTGAAATACGAGATGCAGCGGCTGCCATCCACCACATAAGGTTGCACAATGGCCTGGGTGGGGCAGGCGTCGATGCAGGCCGTACAGGTACCGCAATGGTCCGTCACCGGGTGGTCGTATTCCAGGTCCAGGTCCAGGATCAGTTCCGCGATAAAGTAAAAGGACCCGGCCTCCTTGGTAAGCAGGTTGCTGTGCTTGCCGATCCATCCCAGGCCACTGCGGGCCGCCCAGGCTTTGTCCAAAACGGGCGCAGAGTCCACAAAGGCCCTTCCGTGCACCTCCCCGATCTGCTCGGTAATGAAGTGATGCAGTTCCCGCAATTTGGATTTTATGACGTGGTGGTAATCCTCGCCATAGGCGTATTTGGAGATCTTATAGGAATCCGCCTCTTGGGAAGCGGAAGGGTAATAGTTCAATAGAAGGGATATGACGGATTTGGCGCCGGGAACCAGTTTACGGGGGTCCAGGCGCATGTCGAAATGGTTTTCCATATAGGCCATCTCCCCGTGCATCCCGGCCTTGAGCCAGCGCTCCAGCCGGGGCGCTTCCTCCTCCAGGAATTCCGCCCGGGAGACCCCGCAAGACAGAAAGCCGAGGCGTGCAGCCTCGGCCTTGATCATTTCAGTGGATTGCTTCCGGTTCACATCCCGAAGGTAGGTGGAAATTCCGGATCCGGAAAGTCAGCTCCCCGCCGGCGGCTGATATCCCGGAACGATATTCTCAATAGGTTTGATGGACTTCAGATAGGCGAAAATGGCCTGCAAGTCATCATCCGAAAAATTTTTGTAAGCCTCAACGGGCATGGGTGGCATGATCGGACGGCCCTGGTCCATTCCCTTGTACTTCCCCTCCTTCATTACTTTTCTGAACTGTTCAAAGGTCCAGTTCCCGATACCGGTTTCATGCGGGGTGATATTACCGGCGTAAGAAGTCCCCCAAGGCCCGACTGCGGCGGTGAGTTCGCCGTTAAACAATACCCAGGGACCCATCGGCACCCCGTCGGGAACCGGGGGCATCGGGCGGGAGCTGTCAAAACCCATCATGTATTTGTCCAGGTCGGGGGCCGGCCCCCGCTCGGTCATCTTTTTAGGGGTATGGCAGTCGGCGCAACCGATAACAGACACCAGGTACTCGCCCCGTTTGACCGGATCGGCTTCCGGCAACATGGATCCGGGATCCGATCGTTCGGCTTCCGAGAGGGCAGTCATAGACTCCTTCTCCTGTTTGCAGGAAAGGAAAATCAGAAGGAAGGGGATCATCAGGAGGTACATCCGGGGGTGTACGAATTGTATGGTTCTCATGGGAGAGCGGTTCAAGTTATTTAGGATTTAATGGGTTCATTGGTGCCCTATGGAACTTCACTCCGGCCGGGCCGCTTCGGGCAGTGGTTGCAGCGCCATATCAAATTCGGCGGCGCGGGCCACTACTTGTCCGATCCGTTCAGGATCCAGGGACTTGGCGATCGCATCCGCCTCCGTTTCCGGTACGCCGAAGGTGTCAAAAAAACCTTGAAAGCCTTTGGGGCTATGGATGTTCACCCAACGGCAAGGCTGGTCGGAAACATTGTTAAAGGTGTGGATGGCGCCGCGGGGGAGATCCGCACATTCGCCTGCCCTGAACGTTCGGGCCTGGCCGTCGATCACAAATTCGGCCTCGCCTTCAATGATCAGGAAAACCTCATCGTAGCGGCTATGGCTGTGCGGGGGCGGACCCTGTGCCCCGGCAGGCGTTTCTCCTATGACCAGATTGTAATTCCCCGCGGTTTTGTAGGGGGTGATGTGGTGCCCAAGCACCCAGATGGCTTGTGATTGCTTCATTTTATGAGATTTTTGTCTCACAAACATAAGGAACGATTTTGAAATATCAAAATTTTATAAGATTTTTGTCTTATGAAAGAGACTTACCTGGAAAAAGGACGTAGCGGCCAGAAGCGTCGCACGCGGGATAAATTGCTGGATGCGGCGCACAGTTTGCTGCGCGAAGGGGGTGAATTCAGCCTGGAAGCGGTGGCCGAGCGGGCCGGGGTCAGCCGGGCCACGGTTTATCGCTATTATTCCAACAAAGACGTCTTATCCGCAGAGGCCGTCCTGGACATGCGTACCCGGCATCCCGACGCCATCCTGGAAACCCTTGAACAGGAGGATCTCAGAACCACCCTTGCCGGGATCCTGAATTACTATAACAAGCTTACGGCAGATAATGAGGCAGCCTTCCGCACCTACCTCAGCGTAATCCTGAGTGCAGACAACGAGGTGAATCAACGCGGTGCAAGGCGCGTTCAAACCTTGGAGCGCGCCTTGCAGGACAAAGGCAGGTTGATTCCGGAGGAACACCGTGAACGGTTTGTGCATATCGCCACCCTGCTGATGGGGATAGAGGCCTATATTGTGATGAAAGATGTTTGCGGTTTGAATACACAAGCCGCTGACGATACCCTTGCCTGGGGGCTTCAATGCCTTCTTAACGGGGTCCTCACAAGCGATCCACCCGCCTGAGCCCAATCCCCCGTTTACCTGGGCCGGTAATCCAGGTCCAGACCCAGCATCCCTTTGGCCATCACCTCCCGGGCATAATAACTGTTCGCCGGGTGGATCTTGCCCAGGCGCATATCGCGGAAGAGACGCTCAAACCCGGCCTTGCGGGAGAGGCCCATGCCGCCCAGGACATCAAGGGCACGGTCGGCGATCTCCCAACTGCCTTCTACGGCATGGCATTTGGCCGCCACGATCTTAACGCCCCAGGCCGGACCGTAGTCCACGCCTTCGCTCCATTCCCGGGCCAGGGTATCGATATGAGGCCCGATCGCCTCCAGGCGAAGGACCATTTCCGCAATATCCCGCTGCACCCCCGGGTGATACGCCATTGAGGGGCGTCCCAGAGAGATCGATGTCTTCTTCTGCACTTTCTCCACGACAAAGTCAAAAATGCGCTGCGCCAGACCGTAGTATACATTGGCAAAGCCAAAAAGCGCCCAGATAAAGATGCCGAGCACGAATCCGTCCACCCCCTGGAAGCCCGCAGGCACCTTCCGGGCGATATATTCATCAGGGATAAACACGCCGTTCAGGATGGTGTCATCGGAACGGGTGGCACGCATGCCCAGTACATCGTCCCAGGTCTCCTTGATCTCATAGCCTTCGGTGTCACGTGGCATAAATGCGTGGATCACCACCGGGTTATCCGGGTCGCTGTTGTCCTGCCCGTGGAGACCCATATAATCCCATACCGGGGTGAGGCTGCCGAACATTTTATGACCGGTGAATTTGTAACCGCCATCCACTTTTTCGGCTTTACAGGTGGAGAACAGCCCAGGGCTGTCATTCCCGGATTCTCCGTGGCCTGCGGCAAAAACCTTGCCCTTGCCCGCTTCCTCCAGCACCCAGACCAGTGAATCGTCCCCGCCGCGCCACAGGTCGGAGATAAGCCCTGTCCAATAAACGTGCATATTTAGCGCAAGGGCCGTGGGCGCCGCATGATAGGCCAGTTTGCGTGTTAGTTGGGAAGTCTCGGCAACGTTCATACCATACCCCCCGAATTCTTCCGGCACGGCCATCAGCAGATACCCTGCATCCTTAAGGGCGTCAAAATCCTCCTGGAAGAAGAGGTTGTTGGCATCATAATGCGCGGCCCGTTCGCCGCAGGCGGCAAATATCGATTCCAGGCGCGCGCTCAGTTCTTCTTTGTTCTTTTGTGCTGCTTCAATCATGATCTGATGATATAGGTTGTTATTGCTTAAAATAGGCCTTTTTGTAAGGTAGGCCAAACCTTCCGTTCGGGCTGGTTCATTTGTTTCATATCCCGAATCCGACGAGTTCCCTGCACAGGATGAAGCCGGCAGTGGCCAGGCACATCCACCCGAAACCCCTTTTAAGCCTGAAACCCCGGATCCTCCTCGCCATAAAGGTCCCCATCAGGATCCCGGCAAGGGATAGGCCCGTAAAGCAGAGCAGGAAATACCAGTCGATCTCCAGGTAGCCAAGATTCCCGGTAAAGCCAATGAGGGCATTCACCGCAATGATGAACAGGGAAGTAGCCACGCCACGCGCCATCGGCATACCGGAAATTCCGACCAGCACGGGCACGATCAGAAAACCGCCGCCAACACCTACGATCCCGGTGAGCAATCCGACCCCTGCGCCCATGGCTACAAGAACTGCCGGGTTGCCTGCCAGGCGCGGCATCCGGTCGTGGTAACCCCGGTTCCGGATCATGGTCAGGGCAGCCAGACAGAGGACGATCCCAAAAAGCACCATGATCGCCCGGTCCCGGTCGATGGCCAGGAAATCATTCAGGCTGAACTCTGACGGCAACATGGGAATCAGGAAACGGCGCACGGCAAATACCCCGATCACGGCAGGCAGCGCAAACCAGCCCGCCGTCCTCAGGTCGATCAGGCCCTGTTTCAGGAACCGAAGGGAACCCACGGAGGCGGAAGTCCCCACTACAAATAGCGAGTACGCCGTTGTGGTCACCGGGTTGATGTGGAACAGATAGCTGAGAATGGGCACCGCCATTATGGAACCCCCGCTCCCCATTAACCCCAGGACCAATCCTACGGCAACGGCTCCGGCATAGCCCAGCATTTCAAATAGTTCCATTGTGCTGCTTCCCTCTGTCTTATTTTACTTCCTTGATATAGCCCCAGCCTTCCTGTTGCCGTGCAACGATCTGGTAAATGCCGTCGGGTACGGTACCCACTCCGGGTATCAGGTCTTCCGGCCCCATATTGTGGCGGTTCAGCGTTTGCTGGCAAACCAGGATGTTGACATTTTCCATTCCGGCGACCGCCGCCAGCGTTTCCCCGGCAACCGACCGCTTCCGGTCAATCATTTCTACAGCTCCCCCGTAAACCACCATTTCAAACTGGGATTGCGGGTACGATTCGGACATCAGTCTCAAATGCCTTGCAGCGGACCGGTGGACCTCAGGGTTCTCGCTGCTTACGTCAAAGACGATCCGAATGGGATTCTCCTGGGCAGTTGCACCCAGCGTGCCCATCACGGCCAGCACAACCAGTATATACCTTTTCATTTCTCAGCAGTTAGATGTTGATTATTCGCCGGCAAATACATAACCGCATCCTTTTTCCTGCGCACGGCCCAGGGCCCAAACCCCTGAAGGCACTACCTGGATCTCCGGCAAAACGGCCGCGGCCCATTCACTGTATACGGCCTGGGGATCCTGCCCCAGTTCCTGGGCTACCATGTTGCTGTAAAAGCCCATGGCCAGGTTACAGACGCAAAACATGGCTCCGCGGGTCTGCAGGTCCTTGATGCCCTGGATGACCGGCAGGGGAAAATCGCCCTCCTGTGGCTCGTAGAACGGATTGCGCGTGTAGGGTGTTCCGTCCGCCTGATGGATCTTGAAGCGTTTGCCGAGATCGTATTTTGCCCAGAGGTCGGAGTGCATGGCAAAGGGAATGGCGTCATGCCGCAACACAGTCATGGCAGTCACCTCCTCGTCGCCTGCGCCGGTCTCATTGTTGGAAAGGTAATAGGCCCAGTTCCAGATCACCGGAAAGCCATAGTGCGGCATGGAGCCGTCAAAGACCACCCGGTGTGCCCCTTTGATATTGTCAAACCAGTCTTCTGCTTCGGACATCTGCTTTGGGCTGAATTGGGTGGTACGCGCCAGGAGCGGGTCGGTGAGCATGGACAGGGTGCTGGCGGTTGCGCCGAGCATTACCGTGCCCATGAAATTTCTTCTTGAGTGAATTTGCGATGTTTTCATTGTGTGTGATTTATTTAGATTTATTGAGATTATAGGTGCTCAGGTAATAGTCCATGATCGGCTGGAACGGCCCCAATTGATGCTGTTCCGGCGAAAAAGTATCCGCATACGGGCCATAGGGCGTGGATACGGGTTTTCGGGTGAGGTCCGGGAAATCCGCCTCCCGGTTAGGTTTCTCCGGCCGATCCCGCTGATTGATATACCCGGCCACGTCAAAAGCCTCCTCGTCGGTCAAAACCGGTCGGTCGTAACGCGTGCCATAAGGCATGTTGCTTTTAATGAAGGAAGCCGCGGTAATGACCCTGGTCATCCCGGCCCCATTGTTATAGGAATCGCTACCCCAGAGCGGCGGGTAGAGATAGCCCACCCCCAGATCCGATAGCCTTCCCTGCCCATTGCTGCCATGGCAGACCGTACAGTGCAGGCGGAAGACGCGTTCGCCATGATCCAGGTCTACCGCCCGCTGCGGTATGACAAGACCTGCAAAGCCCTTGCCCGTTACCGCGCCGTCCTCGGGCGCGTAGCGGCCCAGCCACTTCAGGTAGGCGATCATCGCTTTCATTTCCGGGCTGTCCTCTGGCATCATCCGGCCGTTCATACTGCGTTCCATACAGCCGTTAATGCGCTCCTCTATCGTACCGATCTTATCCTCACGGCCCCGATACTGGGGAAACCGCTCGATCACCCCGATCAGGGGCGCCGCATAGGGTCGGGTGCCGGCATCCAGGTGGCAATTGGCACACGCCAGGCGGTTGCCCGCAAAACGACCCGCAGGATCCGGCTGGTCCGGTCCCAGATGCCGGGAGGTATTGCGGAAGATGTCGTATCCCAGTTTGATCTCCAGGTCCTTCGGGCTGTCGGACAGGCGGTTCACATCGTAGTTCATCAGAAAGACCTCGTCCGGCACCCTGCCCTCTTCCTGGGCGGGCTGCCCCATCCCAAAGGCCCTTATCACGATACACAGCGCCAGGGAGATCAAAAGGAAAACACAGACCCCGACTTGCCGGCATAGCCGCCGCATACCCCGCACTACCGCTTCCTGCGGTTTTTCAGATGCCTTTTTTGTTCCGGATAATCCTTGTTCCATTGTATTTCAGTTTGGGCAATTTGAGCCCTGGGCGCCTGATACGCCTGTTTTATCATGCCTGTTATTTGGGGGAATCCTGCTGTAGCGCCCGCTTCGGGGGAGTGGGTGAAGCTATACTCTAAAGGTACCCTACTTCCGCCACCGCGGCTGTATCAATCCGATCAAATCCTGCAACATTTGTTTCATTCTCTGTTCAGCCCTCAGATCGCACTTTAATTAGGGTACATAAGAGGCTGTCAACTCGCCAGTTTGGAGAATGCAGTGGGCAGGATACCGTAGCGTTTGCGGAACATCCGGGTAAAATAGGTGGGGCTGTTAAACCCGACCTCGTAGGAAACCTGGGCCACGGTTTGATCCTTGCGCAGGAGTTCCGGCAGGGATCGCCGGAGGCGGTATTCGCGGATAAGCACGTTCGGGGACATCCCGGTCAGGGACTTGATTCGCCGGTAGGCCTGGGCACGGCTCAAACCCAGCATGCTCCCGAGCTCCTCGCTGCTAAAGCCTGAATTGCGAAGGTTTTCCCGAAGGATCCGGCTGAGCTTGCCGAATAAATGGATCTCATCCGGACTCACCAACCGCGTACGTCCCCCTTCGTTGGAATCCGAAGGGTCCCGTCCCTTTTCAAATAGCTGTTGGGTGAACGCGTCCAGGTAGATCTTTCCGGTGGATCCGAGCAGTACCAGGTTTTTCAATCGCTCCACCGCTTCCTGGAACAATAAGGAGCCTGTTTCGTCCACTGGCTTGCCGGTAACGATCCCGATGCAAAATTCCATGGAAGGATCCGTGGCCTGCAGGTAGGAAGCCATGGACTGGCCGCAGAAGACAGCGTCCTGGGCATGCAGGAAGGACGCCATGATCTTTTCATCAGGTTGCATCACTATCCTGCCGTCATAACGTTCGATCATGTTGAAAAGCACCCGTTGGGCTTCTTCATGGGTGCCTGTAAAATCATAAAGTGACGTGAGCAGTAAACTGCGATACCCCGTGTCGATCTCACCGGAGCGGGTAAGGGCTACATCCCATTCATTCTTTCCGCCCTCCTCCCCGATCATGGTATTGAAGTCAAAGGTTGGGGTCAGTGAGGAAACCTCGATAATATTGCATGGGCCAACGCCATGGACCTCCGCATGGCTATTGTGGAGGCATTGCTTGTCGGGCGCGTTGATCAGGCAGAAAACCGTTTTCTCCTCAAAGTTTACATAGTATTTCTTATGCTCCAGCCCGTATTTATCCTGGACCTCGATATCCTTCATATGCGCCGCCAACAGGTCCTCCTGCGTGATGTCGGGATCAATGTGGTGCAGGTCCATGTAAAGTGGCATATTCCGGGATTTTAAGAAGGGACCAAAACCCAAGTGGACTCATCGGGCTCCTTATGAAACATATGTACGAAATTGGGGATTCCCCGCTAGATAAACTGGTACAAATGTTTCAAATGTTCGCACATTTTGGTCAAAGGCAGGCTTGCCGGCCGGATGGTTACCATTGTGCCTAACCGGCTACCTTGGAAGGGGAGATCCCGTATTTTTCCTGGAAGCGCTTGGTGAAATAGGATGGATTCCCGAAGCCCACTTCATAGGCGATCTCCGAGACATTGTACTTGTTCTCACGGATCAGAGCCAGGGCCTTCCGCAATCGGATGTCACGCAGGAACTGGTTAGGGGAACGCCCGGTAAGATCGGTGATCTTCCTGTACAGTTGGGGACGGCTGATCCCAAGCTGGGAGGTCATAAAATTCACTGAAAAATTCGAGTCGTTCAGGTGCCTGGTAACGAGCTCAAAAAAGGTTTGTGCAAAGGAGCTTTGCGATTTGGTCAGCTGACGGATGCCCGGCTTCAATGCCATTCGTTCCTTCATTTTTTGCGACACGCCAATGCGGGTGTCCAGCAATACCTCACCCTCCTGCGCCACTACATTAAGGCGTTGGCATTCCGCCAGGGATTCCTCAAAAAAGCCCTGGCGCTCGGAAACCGGCTGCCCTGTGGCCAGGGCAATCTTATAGCGGACGGATTCACTGATATCCCCAAGCAGTTTTTGTATTTCCATGGCGCATAACAGCGCGAAATCTTCCTCATCGAAGACGGCCAGGATACTGTTATCCCACTGGTTCTTGATCTCCTTGCCTTTGAATTCCCGGATAGTGTTGCAAACGATCGCCTGCGGACGTAACGGATTCAGCAATTTCCGGTATTCCCCGGGGTGCGATACCTGGGTTAGATTCACCAGGTCCACTACCATTAGGTAGCGCAGCCCGGTATCCACCCTTCCGTTTTGCTTCAGGACCAGCCCGTGGTCCAGCAGCGGGGCTTCTCCCATAAACTGTTCGTAGAATCCCCTTTGTACCTCGGTAATATTGCAGGCTACGTTGCCGTGCGCCTCGTGGTGGACCTTCGCACAGGCTTCCGCGTTAGGACCCTCCATCAGGCAAAATACGGTGCCCATGTCCACATTTACCCAAAACTGCAGGTATTTTACGCCGTACCTATTTTGCACGGAGCGATCGGCCACATGTGCCTGTTTGACCTCCTCTACGGTTACCTGGTCAAAAATGTGGAAATCCATAAAGTACGGCATGGTAAATAAAGTTGTGGTGGAGGATAAACTAATAAGTTACAAAATATTAAGGGTGATACCTCTGTATCTCGTTCCTTTTTGTTTGATTATGAGGGTTTTCCTACAAATATTAAGTTCCTTCTTCCATCGCCTTTTACAGCAATTTAACATATAATCCACGGTGCCGCTACCACAAATGATTCAATAGCTGTAAGAATTGTGTCACCAATAAAAACAACGAAAGGAGCTTGCGGGCCGGAGAACCGGAGTTCGGGTTTCAGGAGGTGTTAAAGCGCTGATTGTCAGAACAAACCTGGCTGCTCACCGGCCTGGTTTCGGCCTAAATGCCTATAGGCTAACTCGGTTACCTGACGGCCACGGGGCGTACGCATGATAAAGCCTTGCTGGATGAGGAAGGGTTCATATACTTCCTCTATGGTTTCCGCATTTTCGGATACGGCCGTGGCCAGGGTCGTGATCCCAACCGGGCCGCCCTTGAATTTATCGATCAGCGTTGCCAGGATTTTGTTGTCCATTTCATCCAGGCCGTAGGCGTCTACATTAAGCGCCTTCAGGCCGAATTTGGAAATTTCCATATCAATGCTGCCGTTGCCCTTGATCTGGGCAAAATCCCGTACCCGGCGAAGCAGTGCGTTGCTGATCCGGGGGGTGCCCCGGCTGCGTCCGGCGATCTCAATGGCGGCATCCTCGGTAATGGGCACTTTCAGGATCTCCGCGGAACGCTCCACAATGGTCGCCAAGAGTTCGGTATCGTAGTATTCCAGGCGGCTGGAAATTCCGAAACGCGCCCGCATGGGTGCGGTCAAAAGTCCGGAGCGCGTGGTGGCCCCCACCAGGGTAAAGGGATTCAGGTGGATTTGCACGGAGCGCGCATTAGGGCCTGATTCGATCATGATGTCGATCTTGAAATCCTCCATGGCGGAATACAGGTATTCCTCCACCACGGGGCTCAACCGGTGGATCTCGTCAATGAACAACACATCCCGGGGCTCCAGGTTGGTGAGCAGGCCTGCCAGGTCTCCGGGTTTGTCCAACACTGGTCCGGAGGTGGCCTTCAGCCCTACCCCGAGCTCGTTGGCAAGGATATGCGCCAGGGTGGTCTTCCCAAGGCCGGGAGGCCCGTGCAGCAGGGTATGGTCCAGCGCGTCCTGCCGCATGTTGGAAGCCTGTACAAAGACCCGGAGGTTTTCCAGAACCTGTCGCTGTCCGGCAAAATCGTCGAAGGAGACCGGGCGAAGCGCCCGTTCGATATCGAGTTCTTCCGGTGAGAGGCCTTCCGAAGTTGGATCCAGGTATTCGTTCATCTTAAAACAAAGATAGGAAAAGCGGTGGTCACAACTCCGGGCCGTATGGGCCTATTTCTTTACAAATCCGTGATATTTATCATTTTTATCCCATCCGTTTTTCCGCTACTTTGCAGTATACATTTTGCTCCGGGACCCTGTTCCCTGAGAATCTGAAAACCACTAAAAACAGCAACTCATGGCCGCTTTCGACCTCTCTAAGTATGGTATAAACGTAACCAATATTCACCGCAACACCGCCGTCCCCGTCCTCTACGAGATCGGACTCCGTAAGGAAGCCGGAACCGCCATTTCCGACGTTGGCGCCTTACTGGTCTATTCCGGAGAAAAGACCGGACGGAGCCCCAAGGACAAACGGGTGGTCCGCCACCCGGATTCCGAAGCAAATATCGACTGGGGACCCATCAATATCGAACTGGATGAGCATATATTTATGATCAAACGGGAGCGCGCCATTGATTACCTTAATGTTTGCGAGCACCTCTTCGTAGTGGATGCCTTTGCCGGTTGGGATAAAGCTTACCGCATCAAAGTGCGGGTGATCTGTACGCGCGCCTACCATGCGCTCTTCATGCAGAACATGCTGATCATGCCCACGGCGGAAGAACTGGCCGACTTCGGCGAACCGGATTACGTCATCTTTAACGGCGGCGGCTTCCCGGCCAACATCTACACTTCAGAGATGACCTCTAAAACTTCCATCGACGTACACCTGGAGCGCCGGGAGATCGTGATCCTGGGCACCCAGTACGCCGGGGAAATGAAGAAGGGTATCTTCTCGATAATGAATTACCTGATGCCGCTCGAAGGCGTTCTGCCCATGCACTGCAGCGCCAATGTGGGAAAGGACGGGGACGTAACCATCCTCTTTGGCCTGTCCGGTACCGGCAAGACCACGCTCAGCGCCGACCCCAAACGCAAGCTCATCGGCGACGACGAACACTGCTGGACGGACGACGGCACCTTTAACATTGAAGGCGGCTGCTATGCCAAGGCCATCAACCTCTCGCAAGAAAACGAGCCGGATATCTTCAATGCGATCCGTTTCGGAACCGTCCTGGAGAACGTGGTGTACGACCCGGCCAGCCGCAAGGTGGATTATACGGACACCTCCATCACCCAGAACACCAGGGCATCCTATCCGATCCGCTATATCGACAATGTACAGATGCCCTGTGTGGCGGGTCATCCCAAGAATATCATCTTCCTTACCTGCGATGCATTCGGGGTGCTGCCACCGGTGAGTAAGCTCACTCCGGAACAGGCGAGTTACCACTTTATCTCCGGGTACACGGCCAAGGTAGCCGGTACCGAGATGGGCGTCACCGAACCCGAGGCCACCTTCAGCGCCTGCTTTGGGGCTGCCTTTATGATGTGGCATCCCAATAAATACGCGGAGTTGCTGGCCGAAAAGATCCGGAAGCACGAGGTGACCGCCTGGCTGGTGAATACCGGATGGACCGGCGGGGCCCATGGTAAAGGATCCAGGATCAAGCTGAAATACACACGCGCCATGATCGATGCCATCCACCACGGCGATTTTGACGGGGTCAGCTATCAAAAAGACGAGGCCTTTGGATTTATGGTGCCGGAAACCTGCCCGGATGTGCCCTCCGCAGTCCTCGTCCCGAAAAATACCTGGGAGGACAAAAAGGCCTATGATGCTACCAAAAAGAAACTGGTGGCCCTTTTCAATGAGAATTTCAAGAAATTCGAGGCCGGGGTAAACGCCGATATCATCGCAGCGGGACCCAAATAATCCCCTGGTCGGTTTGAATGAAGACTCCGCCTGGGAAGGCGGAGTTTTCATTTGGATCAGCCTTTTCTCGCTGCGGCAGAAATCGTATTTTTTGGCTATGCAAACATTGGCCTACCCCAAAGGGATCTACCCCTACCTTACGTTTTTCTATGTTATCTGGTCGGACGACTTGTTATCCGCATCGGAAATCGCGGTGGTCAGGGGCGTGATGGACCAGGATGAAGCCCTGCCGGCCCGTGACCGCGAACTGCTCCTCAGCTGGCTGGACCGGGACCACCCGCCGGAGCAGGATGAAATCCGGCAATGGGGCCATCTTATTGCCAGCAGCCAGGCACTTTATGAACCATCAGACCCGTTTCCCTTAGCGGCTTTCAGCCATCGGGTGGCCCGGCACTATGCCCCCGAGCTGGAGGTCAACCCTGCCCTGGAGCAAATAGAACTGAACCTGGGGATCCAGCCGAACCATTACCGTCATTTATTTCCGCAGGCCTCCGGGGCGGCGGTGGGCTCGTCCTATTACGCTGCCGGGCAGCTGGCTTCAGTGCTGCTGCATCCGCACCTGGAAACCTACCGACGGGCACAAGCTTTACTGGGAAAGCCGGAATTTGAATTCCGGATCCAAAGGGATAAGGAAGATCACCGGCATCGGGTGCTGGAGCAACTCAAAGTCCTGGCCGGGGAAGGCTACGGTGCACTGGCCTATCCGGAAACCTACGGCGGGAAGTCCGATATGCCCGCCTATGCGGCCGTATTTGAGAACCTTATATTCACCGATCCCAGCCTGTGCGTAAAATTCGGGGTGCAGTTCGGCCTCTTTGGCGGAAGCATCCAGAAACTAGGGACCAAACGCCATTGGGACACCTACCTGGCCGATGCAGGCAGCGCCCGCCTGCTGGGATGTTTCGCCATGACGGAAACCCGCCACGGTTCCAACGTACGCGGAATCCGTACCACGGCCACCTATCTGCGGGATTCCGATGAACTGGCCATCCACACCCCGGGGGAGGAAGACAATAAGGAATATATCGGCAATGCGCTGCACGCGCGGATGGCAACGGTCTTTGCGCAGCTGATCGTGGACGGGGTGAACCAGGGCGTTCACGCCATCCTGGTCCCGCTCAGGGATGCGCAGCACCGGCTGCTTCCGGGCATCCGCATAGAGGACAACGGGTATAAACTCGGCTTGAACGGGGTGGATAACGGCAAGATCTGGTTCCACAGCGTACGGGTACCACGGGCCAACCTGCTGGACCGGTACGGGAGTATCGGGGACGACGGCCAGTACCGTTCACCCATCGAAAATCCGAACAAACGGTTTTTCACCATGCTGGGCACCCTGGTAGGGGGACGGATCTGCGTGGCCAAAGGCGCCTTGGCCGGGGCCCGCTTCGGACTGGCCATCGCCGTAAAGTACGCGTTAAAGCGCCGGCAGTTCAACGATGCCCAGCGGATGCAGGAGGACCTGATCATGGATTATCCCTCGCATCAGATGCGGCTGCTACCGGCGGTGGCCAGTTCTTACGTCTATCACCGCGCCCTGGAGCGCTTACTGGCGGATTACCACGGGCACGAAGGGGAGGATACCCGCCAACTGGAGGCCCAGGTGGCCGGCATCAAGGCGGTGGTCACGGAATTCTCGGACCGTTGCCTGCAGGAGTGCCGGGAAGCCTGCGGCGGAAAAGGCTACCTGCTGGAGAACCGTATCGGCGGTTTAAAGAATGATATTGACATCTTCACCACCTTTGAAGGCGACAATACGGTCCTGCTGCAGCTGGCCGCCAAGGGAAAACTCACGGACTTCCGGGCCGAATTCAACGCCGACGATTTCATAGGGGTACTGCGATTGTTGGGCAGCCAGCTGGGCAAACGACTGTCCGCCATCAATCCGGCCTATACCCAAAAGACGGATCGGGCGCATTTGTACAACCCGGCCTTCCACCTGCATGCCCTGAACTACCGCACGGACCGATTGACATTTACCCTGGCCCGCCGTATCCGGGATTACATCAAGAAAGGCATGCCTTCCTACCAGGCGTTCCTGAAAGTGCAGACGCACCTGATCGAGCTCGGCAGGGCTTACAGTGATCTACTGGCGTATACGATTTACAGGGAGTACGCAGAAACGGTTTCCGACGAAAAATACCGGTTGCTGCTGGACCGGCTGGGAACGCTGCATGCGCTTTCCGTCATTCGCAACCATGCAGAGTGGTATCTGGAACAGGGCTATATCGGGCGTACGAAGTCCAAGGCGATAAGGGGACGGGTCGAACGCCTGGCGAGCGAGCTGCGGCCCCATGCCGACTCGCTGGTTGCAGGATTCGGGATTCCGGAAGCCCGGCTCCGGGAAGTGCCGATCACCCGCTAGTCCTCCTCTTTATGCAATTCGCTCCGATCCCTGAAGCCGGTAAGGCGGATCGCCGGTTCCCCGTAGATGTACGTCCGGGACTGGCCGGAAGCATCCAGCTCCACTTCACCAAGGGCCCGCAACCGGGCCATACCGGCACCATCCAGCACGGTCTTCACTCGGTCGGCATCCATTTTTGAAGCTTTCAGGCCGGCATTTCCGGACACCGTGGCCTCCATGATCTCAGTGATCCCTTCCAGGTTCAGGGACGCATTATCCTGCAAGGCAACGCTCATATCCGCGTTTACCGAATAGAGGGTGGCATCCGTGCGGTCCAGCATTTGCACGCTTAACGAATCCGCCTCCACATTCAGGTCCGCAGCGCTATTGTCTTCCATGTGCAGGGTCATAACCTCTGTACGGAGTCGCATCCGGGCCTTAGCGGCTTCGCTCAGCCTGAGTGCAAACAGGTCCAGGGCGATCACCTCCTCGCTGACCAGCGTACCCGCGGTAACTTCCGCCGAGGCGAGTTCATTAACATATACCGTGATGTTCAATGCCTTTTTTCGGGTGATGTTATAAAAGGACGAGATGCGCAGCGTGCTGTCCTCGACCTCCAGGCGCAGCACATCTACCAGGTTGTCGTCCACCTCCAGCAAATAACCCTCGGTAGCCCGCTCCCGGATCTTTACCTCCAGATCATCGGTAAGCCGGATGTGTTTGAAGGGCGGGAGTGACTTTGATACATCGACTACCTGCCGGTTCCCTTTAATTCTTGGTTTGCGTTGCGCCAGGGCTTCCGGGCCTGCCAGGATGGCCAGCAGCAGAAGACCTATGATTCCGGTTCGTCTCATTCTTATTGATTTACTCATCCAATGAATTGGTTTATACCGCTTCGGTATTAAAGGTATTACAAATGCCCCATTTACGCGCGGGCATAAAAAAAGCCCATCAAACGATGGGCCATTTTTAGATGTGTTACCGTTGCGCTTAGTGCCGCAACTCCTCTTCGCCTTCCTGCAGCGGGATGTGCTGCGGGACAAAATCCTGGCCGGGAAGGATGTATTCCCCGTTCTCGTAGGTCTTGCTGTAATCGTAAGACCAACGGTGTACTTCGGGGATGGCACCGGGCCAGTTCCCGTGCATGTGCTCCTGCGGAGCGGTCCATTCCAGGGTAGTGGAGCCCCAGGGGTTCTGAGGTCCGCGCACCCCATAGAAGATGCTGCGGATAAAGTTGAACAGGAATACCAGTTGAACGGCAGCCGTGATAATGGCAAATACGGTCATGAGCACTTGCACGTCCACCAGTTCGTCGAACATGGGGAAAGCCGTGTTTTCGTAATAACGGCGAGGAACTCCGGCCATCCCCACAAAGTGCATGGGGAAGAAAACGCCGTAGGACCCGATGGCCGTTACCCAGAAGTGGATAAAGCCCAGGTTCTTGTTCATCATGCGGCCCTGGAACATTTTCGGGAACCAGTGGTATACGCCGGCAAACAGGCCGTAGAGTGCGGAAATACCCATTACCAGGTGGAAGTGGGCTACCACAAAATAGGTATCGTGAACGTTGATGTCCAGCGTGCTGTCACCGAGGATGATCCCCGTAAGGCCCCCTGTGATAAAGGTGGAAACCATGCCTATGGAAAACAACATGCCAGGGTTTAGCTGCAGGTTCCCCTTCCAGAGGGTCGTGATCCAGTTAAAGGCTTTTACCGCTGACGGGATGGCGATCAGCAGGGTGGTAAAGGTAAATACCGACCCCAGGAACGGATTCATCCCGGAAACGAACATGTGGTGCCCCCAAACGATGGTGGAGAGGAAGGCAATGGCCAGGATGGATGCGATCATGGCGCGATACCCGAAGATCGGTTTCCGGGCGTTCACCGACATCACTTCGGAAACGATCCCCATCGCAGGCAGGATCACGATGTATACTTCGGGGTGTCCCAGGAACCAGAACAGGTGTTCATAGAGTACCGGCGAACCACCCTGATAGTGCAGCACCTCGCCCTGGATAAAGATATCGGACAGGAAGAATGAGGTACCGAAGCTCCGGTCCATAAGCAGCAATAAGGCAGCCGACAACAGCACCGGGAAGGAAACCACACCGATTACAGCGGTCACCAGGAAGGCCCAGATCGTCAGCGGCAACCGCGTCATGGACATGCCTTTGGTCCGCAGGTTGATTACCGTTACGATATAGTTGAGGGATCCGAGCAGGGACGAGGCGATAAAGATGGCCATGGAGACCAGCCAAAGTGTCATCCCCGCGCCACTACCCGGCTGTGCCATGGGCAGCGCGCTCAGGGGCGGATAAATGGTCCATCCGGCCGCCGCAGGCCCCGCCTCCACAAACAGGGAGATGGTCATAATCACGCTGGAAAGGAAAAACAACCAGTACGAGATCATGTTCAGGAACCCGGAGGCCATATCCCGCGCTCCGATCTGCAGCGGGATCAGCAGGTTACTGAAGGTACCGCTCAATCCGGCCGTCAACACAAAGAATACCATGATGGTACCGTGGATGGTTACCAGGGCCAGGTACATGTCCGCGTCCATTACCCCATCCGGCGCCCATTTGCCCAGCAGGGCTTCGAAGATGGTAAAGGATTCGCCCGGCCAGGCCAGTTGCATCCGGAACATAATAGACATGGCTATCCCGATGGTCCCCATGATCAGACCCGTAATCAGGTACTGCTTGGAGATCATCTTGTGATCCTGGCTAAAGATGTACTTCGTTACGAAGGTTTCCTTGTGGTGATGTCCGTGATCGTGGGCGTGATCATCGGCTATGGCGTGCGCACTTGCAGACATAATCTCTTTGTTTATTCTTTCCTTTTATAGCTTTATTCGTGGGCTTCGGCTTCAACCGGTCCTCCGTGATCCTCATCGCCTTCCGCCGATGTTTCCATGGCCATTGGCGGTTCCATCTCCGCTTCCGGCTCCTCGGCAGGGGCGACCATTTGGGCAAAGGTTTGCTGGCTGGCCAGCCATGCCTCAAAGTCGGCCTCGGGCTCCACGATAATCTTCATTTGCATGTTGTAATGGGACTTGCCGCAGATCTTGTTACAGAGCAGCACATAGTCGAATTCCCAGGGCTCCGAATTGGGTTCGCCCAGAGCGGCGCGCTCCGCACGGAGGGCATTGGTCCGTGCTACTTTTTCGATGACTTCCGGCCGCTGCCGCATTTCCGCGGTGGTCACGGTAGGAGTAAACGAAAATTCGGTGATCATCCCCGGCACACAGTTCATTTGCGCCCGGAAATGGGGCATGTACGCGGAGTGCAGAACGTCCTGGGACCGGATCTTAAAATTCACTTTCCGGCCGGCGGGCAGGTGCAGTTCTTTTACAATGACATCGTCGGCGCCGTTCGGATCGGATTCGTCCAGCCCGAGCACATTGGCCCGGTTGATGTCGATCATGCGGACGTTTGCCTCTCCCAACACATTGTCGCCGCCTCCGTAGCGGGCGGTCCAGTTAAATTGCTGGGCGTAGAGTTCCACGATCAGCGGATCGTCCTCCTCGTTAATGTCCATGATGTTGGTCCATGTGTAGAGCCCCCACAGGATCAGGCCTGCGAGAACCACCACCGGGATGATGGTCCAGATAAACTCCAGGCGGTCGTTGTCCGCATAGAACAACGCCTTCCCTCCTTTTTTACCCCTGTATTTAAAGGCAAAATAGTGGAGCAGGGCCTGGGTAATGAACTGAACGATAAAAATGATCAGAAAGCTCCACCACATGAGGGTGTCATACTGGCCACCGTGCGCACTGGCCGCTTCGGGAAGCAGGAACTTGCTGTATTTCCAGAAACAGAAAATCGTGAGCAGGTAGATAAAGACGAGGAAACCGAACATCAGGTACCCGTTGTTCTTGTTGTCCTCGGCATTGGCAATCCCCGAATCAGCCGCTTTAGTTTGGATTTGCGAAAATTCAAAGATCTTGGTCATCTGCCAGATGGCGATGGCTACCAGAACTAAAACAGTGATCGTCAATAATGCAGTCATATCAGGATCGGATATAATTCGCTAATGCTGTTTTTAATAATGAAACTGTCGGCTCTCTTCGATAAACGGGTTTCGGGTAGGCTGTAACGGCGCCTTGGTCATGGCCCGGAAGATCCAGAAGATGAAGGCTCCTGCAAAAAAGCAGACCGCTCCGATTTCGGGAATACCGATATACCATTGATCGCCTACCGTAGCCGGCGTAACCATTAAATACACGTCCAGGTAATGCCCGACGAGCACCACGATCCCGGTCATTACCACAAACCAGTTCACCCGCTTGTAATCGCTGTTCATCAATACCAGCAGCGGGAACAGGAAATTCATGGCAACCATTCCGAAGAATACGAGCTTAAAGTCCTCGATCCGCGTTACGAAATAAGTAACCTCTTCCGGGATGTTCGCATACCAGATCAACATGAACTGACCGAACCAGAGATAGGTCCAGAAAATACTGATCGCGAACATAAATTTGGCCAGGTCGTGAATATGGCTGTCGTTGACATCCGGCAGATACCCGCGTGATTTAAGGTAAATGGTCACCATTGCAATGGTGGTGATGCCGGATACGAACATACTGGCAAATAAATACCAACCGAAGAGGGTGCTGAACCAGTGCGGGTCAACGCTCATGATCCAGTCCCAGGACATCATGGACTCGGACACCAGGTAGAATACCAGAAAGCCAGCGGACCATTTAAAATTTTTCTTGAAGTTGGTGTTGTCGTCAGAACGGTCCTGGGCAAGTGACAGGCGACGCGATACCTCGCGGTAGCCGATCCAGCCTCCCAGGAAGATCAGGGCCCGGATCAGGAAGAACCAGGGGTTCAGATAGCCCGCCTTACCCTGCAACAATTCGTCGTGCGCCACCGTATCCGCGTCCATCCACACGAACAAGTGGTTCATGTGCATCACGGAAAGTACCAGGATCACAAAAACGATGATGCCGCCCGGCACCAGGTAGGCCGTGATGCCTTCCATGACCCGGAACAGCAGCGGGGACCAGCCCGCCTGCGAGGCGCGCTGCACTGCGTAAAAAGCAAGCGTTCCCAGTGCGATCATAAAGAAAAAGAAGGCAGCTACATAGAGGGCCGTCCAGGGGCGGTTCTGCAGTTGGTGCAGCAAATGCTCATCGTGTTCGGCCGAATGGTCCGCATCATGCGCGGCAGCGCCGTGATCCGCTTCCGCCTCCATGTGAGTGGCAGCTTCGCCGTGTCCGCCTCCGTGGCCATCGTCGTGAGCCGCCGCCACCAGGGCTTTGGCCTCCTCCACATTGGAAGGCGCCGCTACAAAACCGATCGCCATCCCCAGCAGGCCAACGGCCATCAGGATGAAGGAACCTATTTTCAGTCTGTTCGAGAAGGTATACATCTGCTAAGCTGTCTTAGTTTGTTAAGTCTTCCTTGAGTTTCATGACGTACTCGGATACCTGCCAGCGTTCTGTCTCGCTGAGCTGATTGGCATAAGAGCCCATGGCATTCTGGCCGTAGTAGATCACATGATAGGTGGTCCCCACGGTAATATTCCTTCCGGCGTCGTCGTAAGAAGGCACTCCCAGGATTTTTTCGCGCTGCACCAGACGTCCCTGCCCGTCCCCTTTGGGCCCGTGGCAGATGGCACAATAAATGGCGTAAAGCTCAGCTCCCACAGCCAGGTTATCTTCCCGCTGGAGCGAATCCAGGGGGCTGGTCATGGCCCGCGCCAGTTCCTTACCCTCCAGGGTATTCTCGAGCTGGTACGGCTTCTTGCCGCGTGCGACCGTATGGTCCGCAGGAGTCATGGCAGAAGCCCCGTTGGGCATGATAGCCGATGGCTGGTACGCATCGTAACCGACCGTCTCGTACATGTTGGGCATATACTGATAGTTGGGTTCCTTCGTGTCCTGGCAGGACGACAAAGCCAACAGACCGGTGAGCGTTAAAAGGGTATAGAGCGTCTTCTTCATTGCGCTGGCTTACTTTTCTACAGTATTGATTTCTACCGCGCCGGTTTCCCGGAGCAAATCGGTCAGGCCGGACAGGTCTCCGTGCGCCTCGATCTCCATGATAAAATGGTCATCTGTGCTGCGCACATCCGGATTCTCCGCCTTCTTGAACGGCCAAAGCCGGCTTCTCAGGTAAAAGGTGATCACCATGAGGTGGGCGGCAAAGAACACGGTCATTTCAAACATGACGGGCACAAAGGCCGGCATGTTCTCGATATAGCTGAAACTCGGTTTCCCCCCGATGTCCTGCGGCCAGTCCTGGATCATGATATAATTCATCATAACGATGGCTACCGTAAGACCCAGACAGCCGTACATGAAGGAGGTAATCGCGATCCGAGTCGGTGCAAGGCCCATGGCCTTGTCCAGCCCGTGTACCGGGAAGGGGCAATACACCTCTTCGATATGGTGATGGGCAGCCCTGACTTTCTTGACCGCATGCATCAGCACGTCATCGTCGTCGTAAAATGCCTGTATAACTTTAGATGCCATCTGTTACTTGTTTTCGTTTAAGCGTTTTGCCTGCCCGGCCCAGTCGTCCCGTTGGGCGCGGCCCGGGAAGGAGCCCGTAATAGAATCCAGCAGGTCGTATTCCCGTTGGGTCATCCGGCTCACCTGGGCAAAAGTGTAAATGCCGATCTGGTTGAGGGTACGTTCCATCTGTGGTCCGATCCCTTTCACTTTTTTAAGGTCATCCGCCGTTTGCGTAGCCGGATCAAAGGTCCCCAGACTATCCAGCAGGCTGCTCACCTGTGCTTCTGCGGCCGCCGGATCCGGTGCCGGAGCAGGGGCTACAGGAGCTGCCGGCTCGGCCGTAACGCTGGCCGTTGTTGAAATGCTGTAGAGCGGCTTACCGGCTGCGCGCAGTTTCTTGTAGCGCTCCCCGGATGCCTTCAGGATGGACTTCACCTCCGCCTGGGCGATCACCGGGAAGGTGCGCGCGTAGAGCAGGAATAAGGTGAAGAAGAAACCGATGGTCCCGATAAAGATCCCGATGTCCACAAATGTGGGCGAGAACATGGTCCAGGAAGACGGCAGGTAATCGCGGTGCAGCGAGGTCACGATGATCACGAAACGCTCAAACCACATCCCGATATTCACCACGATGGAGATAATAAACGAAACCATGATGCTGGTCCGGATTTTTTTGAACCACATGACCTGCGGGGAGACCACGTTACAGGTCATCATCAGGGTATAGGCCCACCAATAGGGACCGGTGGCCCGGTTCAGGAAGGCGTACTGCTCGTATTCCACGCCGGAATACCAGGCGATGAACAGCTCGGTGATATAGGCGCATCCCACGATGGAACCCGTGATCATGATGACGATGTTCATCAATTCGATATGCTGTACGGTGATGTACGCTTCCAGGTTGCAGACCTTCCGCATGATGATCAGCAGGGTCTGTACCATGGCGAACCCGGAGAAAATGGCCCCCGCAACAAAGTAGGGCGGGAAGATGGTGGTGTGCCATCCGGGGATCACCGAGGTGGCAAAGTCAAAGGATACGATGGTGTGTACGGAAAGTACCAGCGGGGTCGCCAAACCGGCGAGTACCAGGGATACTTCCTCGAAGCGTTGCCAGTCCTTGGCCCGGCCGCTCCAGCCGAAGCTCACCAGGCTGTAGATCTTTTTCTGGAAGGGCTTCACGGCCCGGTCGCGGATCATGGCGAAATCCGGCAACAGCCCCGTCCACCAGAATACCAGCGATACGGACAGATACGTTGAGATCGCAAATACGTCCCAGAGCAGCGGGGAATTGAAGTTCACCCAAAGCGACCCGAGCGGGTTCGGGATCGGCACCACCCAGTAGGCCAGCCAGGGACGCCCCATGTGGATGATGGGGAAAAGCCCCGCCTGGATTACCGAGAAGATGGTCATGGCTTCCGCAGAGCGGTTGATCGCCATTCTCCACTTCTGGCGGAACAGCAGGAGTACGGCCGAGATCAGGGTCCCGGCGTGGCCGATACCCACCCACCAGACGAAGTTGGTAATGTCCCAGGCCCAGTTTACGGTCCGGTTCAGACCCCAGGTACCGATACCGGTCGAGATGGTGTAAATGATACAACCGATCCCCCACAGGAATGCCACAAAGGCGATGGTGAACACAATCCACCACTGCCGGTTGGCGCGGCCTTCAACCGGGGCGGCGATATCGACGGAAACGTCGTGATAGCCTTTGTCACCCAGTACCAGGGGTTTGCGTATCGGTGCTTCGTAATGCGACGCCATAGAATCTTGTTTTCGTTGCTTAGTGTTATGCTTGGTCTGTGTTGCGGACTTTTACGTGATAGAACACATTCGGCTTGGTGCCGACGTGTTCGAGCAGGTGGTACATCCGGTCGCTCTCCGCCAATTTGGAGACCTCGCTTTCCTTATCGTTGATATCCCCGAATACGATGGCTCCGGAGCTGCAGGCGTTCGAGCATGCCGTCTGGAACTCGTCGTCAGTAACGGTGCGGCCGTCGCGCTTGGCATCCAGGATAGACTTTTGCGTCATCTGGATACACCAGGAGCATTTTTCCATCACCCCGCGGGAACGTACGTTCACGTCCGGGTTCAGGACCATCTTGCCCAGGTCGTTATTCATATGGTAATCGAACTCCTCGTTGTCGTTGTAGAGGAACCAGTTAAAGCGGCGCACTTTGTAT